>JAIRTU010000263.1 GCA_031254735.1 Bacteroidales bacterium
AATATAATGCCAACAGCTTTGTTTCGGGGAAATTAAGTTATGCACTCAGCAAGCTCGAAAACGGCTTTCACACTTTAACGCTTCGTGCGTGGGACGTGATAAATAATATGGGAGAAGCCTCTATCGATTTTGAAGTGGTTGACGGCAAAGAGTTAACGATTACTCAAATGATGAATTATCCCAATCCTTTTACCACATCAACCCATTTTGTTTTTGAACATAATCAACCGGAAGCATTGCTGAATATCCGTGTTCAGATATTCAGTATTTCGGGAACGCTTGTTAAAACAATTATTCAAAACCAACAAAATACAGGTTTTCGCTCCGATCCTCTTCCATGGGACGGACGAAATGAACACGGCGGCAAACTTGCAGCAGGAATATATGTCTACAAAGTGCAGGTTCAGACGTCTTCTAACGGACAATTAACAGAAAAAATCGGCAAGATTGCAATTTTGCAATAAGACTGTCGTTATGGTATATTATCAACTATATAATAATTAAGAATACATACTTTATGCGTAAATTACTTGTTCTGGCTCTTTGCATTACATTCTTTTCATGGAATACTTATGCACAAAAGGGCAGCGAAGTCATTTTGGGACAAACCAACAATGCTATTACAACAGCAGTACCATTCCTATTGATAGCCCCCGATTCTCGGATCGGCGGTATGGGAGAGACAGGAGTTGCCATTTTGGGCGACATGAACGCTCAACATTGGAATCCTGCAAAATATTTGTTCTCCGAAAACATAGGAGGTTTTTCTCTTTCTTACAGTCCGTGGTTAGCCGGGTTGCATGTTCGCGATATTTATCTTGCGTATCTGTCGGGCTATTATAAAATAACGAAAATGGACGCTGTTTCCTTTTCTTTACGTTTTTTCTCTATGGGGAAAATGGACTTGACGGATATAAACGGATACTTTATTATACAGGCTCACCCTTACGAGTTTGCTATCGATGCCGCTTATTCTCGTATGCTGGTAGAAAATTTGGCGATGTCGGTAACAGGGCGTTTTATTTACTCCAATTTGAGTACATACAGCTCAACAGGTGATTTGAAACCCGGTTTGTCGGGTGCTGCCGATATTTCGCTTTTTTATACTAAGCCGTTCCGTCCGGGAAAACTACACAAACACAACCTGAATGTAGGGCTTAATATTTCCAACATCGGGGCGAAGGTTTCGTATTCCGACATTAATATTTACAGCGATTTCCTGCCCGCCAATTTTAGATTGGGAATAGCCTACGATATGTTTTTCGACAAATATAATAAGTTGACCCTTGCTTTTGATGTGAACAAACTGCTGGTTACCACTCCTCCTGTTTACTTACGCGACACCAATGGTTTCATTGTAATGGAGAACGATATTCCTGTGGTTGACAGAGGACGAAATCCTTACACTACCTCTGCTGCGGCAGCTGTGTTTACCTCGTGGGGAGATGCCCCCGGCGGGTTTAGAGAAGAGATGAACGAATTTATTCTCAACTTCGGATTGGAATATATCTATAACGATCTGCTGTCGATGCGTACCGGATATTTCAACGAAGCTAAAACCAAGGGCGCTCGTAAATATATTACGTTTGGTGTGGGGATCAAATACAGCGTGTTTGCTATTGACGCGTCTTATATTCTGCCGGTAGCGTCTCGGAGTCACCCGCTTGAACATACGGTTCGTTTTACCCTGTCTTTCGATTTTGGCATTCCAAAACAGGCAGTGGCAGCACCGATACCGGAAAATTAACATAGCTTTTGTATGTTCCGAATAGGAATGGGGTTCGACACCCACAAATTATCCAAAGGAAAAAAATTAATCTTAGGCGGTGTACACATTCCTTTCGACTATGGTTGTGAGGGGCATTCCGATGCCGATGTGTTGATACATGCTATCTGTGATGCTTTGTTTGGTGCAGCCAATATGCGGGATATTGGGTATCATTTCCCGGATACCGATCCGCTCTACAAAAACATCGACAGTACGGTTTTGCTTGATAAAACCTGTCAAATGATAGCCCGAAAACAGTGGACAATAGAAAACATTGACTGTACCGTTGTTATCCAACAGCCTAAAATATCGCCATATATACCGCAAATGCAGCTTTCTCTCGCCCACTGTTTACATCTCGACGTGGAACGTATCAGCATCAAAGCGAAGACTTCGGAGAAATTGGGATTTATCGGGCGAGAAGAAGGAACATCTGCCTATGCCATAGCCCTGCTCTCAAAGGAACTTTAACCGGATCACTCTTAAACTTCCCTTTTGTCTGAACGGTGGTTTTTGGGATTAATGTGATTACGCTTTGCCGTTTCGGGCGTGCGGATTATTCATTATTCGTTATTCACTACCTCTCCCCTGCCCTTTTCTGTCTTTGAATAATATAAAAAACCTTTGAGGTTTTCACAACCTCAAAGGTTTCACAATGCGATGTTAAGGGGAAAAAAGTTCTTTTAAATCAGTTTCAGGGCGTTGTCCAAATCGGCGATAATATCTTCTGCGTCTTCTATTCCGACCGAAAACCGCACCAGTCCGTTGGTGATTCCTGCTTCTTCGCGGGCTTGTTGCGACATGCCTGCGTGGGTCATCGATGCGGGGTGTTGTATCAGGGTTTCCACACCGCCCAAAGAAACCGCCAACATACACAGATGAACATTATCCATCACGGTTTTCCCTGCTTCCAATCCGCCTTTTACTTCAAAACTCATCATCGTGCCGAAGCCGCTCATTTGTTTTTTTGCCAATTCGTGTTGCGGGTGCGAGGTCAGTCCCGGATATTTCACCCAATCGATTTTCGGGTGATTTTCCAGATATTGCGCAATCTTCATTGCCGATTCTTGCGAGCGGTTCATACGCAAAGCCAGCGTTTTCACGCCGCGACTTGTC
This sequence comes from Bacteroidales bacterium, assembly GCA_031254735.1. Next base: position 2,885 of record JAIRTU010000263.1, read on the forward strand.
ATATATGCCTGATGCGGGTCCATATTTCCGCCCAGATAAATCATTGTTTGCCGCAGGCGTTTATACATTTCGGGGTCTTTGGCGATGATTGCTCCTCCCACTATATCGGCATGACCGTTGATAAATTTGGTAACGGAATGCAGCACAATATCTGCCCCCAAATCCAACGGACGTTGCGTATAAGGAGAGCAGAAAGTGTTATCCACACAAACAGGAACAGCATGTTTTTTTGCAATTTCGCAGGCTTTGGCAATATCGGTAATTTCGATAGTCGGATTGGTTGGCGTTTCGATGTAGAGCAGGGCGGTATTGGGGCGAAAAGCTTTTTCTATTGCCTGCAAATCTGTTGTGTCGACAAACGAATATTCCACTCCGAAACGAGAAAAATCGCGTTCCAAAATGCCGCGACTTGGTCCATAAACGGCGTTGGTGCTTACAATATGCTTCCCTTGTCCGAGCAGAGCCATATACACTGTGCTGACGGCTGCCATTCCGCTGGCGAGTGCAATTCCGCGATAGCCGTTTTCCAATTCTGCCAATTTGTTTTCCAAAGCGTCGATGGTCGGATTGCCGATACGTGTGTAGATATAGCCGTCCGCACGTCCGGCGAAAGAGTCTGCGCCATGTTGAGCGTTTTTAAATTTAAATGTAGACGCTTGATAAATAGGCGTTACTGCACTGCCGTACATATCTTCGTAATCTCCCGCGTGAACCAGTTTGGTGTTGAATCCTTTGTTTTTTGTATCCATTTTTACGTTTTTATTTTAATTATTCTTTGTTATTGGCTTCTGCACTGCAAACGGTGAAGAATGCCGATTATTATTTTTTAAAAAAGTTCCGCAAAAGTACACTTTTTTTTATACCGATTAATTGTCAATGAGGATTTTTCGTTTGTTCTGTCTTTATTCGCTACGCCGTTTGCCCCTAAATCTGTCCTTAAATCCCCTAAATCTCTGTCAAAAGCCCCTAAATCCCCTAAAGGGGACTTTCACGCCATCTGAACAAAAAACATAATCTCATTAATCATATAAATTAGTTCAGACAACGAAAAAAGTCCGAAGGACTTAAACATGGATAACCGCTTGCAGGCTTACTTTTCGGATAGAAAATCTTTGAGATAATCAAGTTGTCGTCTGTCGCGTTTGGTGGGGCGACCTGTGCCACGATCGCGATATTCAACGTGGGTAGCAAGTTGTTTTATTCGTTCGTATT
>JAIRTU010000052.1 GCA_031254735.1 Bacteroidales bacterium
GGTATCATTTTATCTTCTCTTGATCTTCATCAGGTAGAACGATCGCCAAACAAACACCAAAGCTATTGCAAAGAAAACAATACCGAAATAAGGAGCAATATCGCGGAAAGAATCCGAAATAGCTATTTCCATTGCCAACAATCCAAACAGGGTTGTGAACTTAATAATCGGATTTAAGGCAACCGAAGAAGTATCTTTAAAAGGGTCGCCAACCGTATCTCCCACAACCATAGCATCGTGCAAATCGGTTCCTTTCATCTTCAAATCGACCTCCACCACTTTTTTGGCATTATCCCACGCTCCGCCTGCGTTTGCCATAAATACCGCTTGGAACAATCCAAACACCGCAATGGCAATCAGATAGCTGATAAACAAAGAAACCGCCTCTTGTCCGCCTATCGAAGCCGGAGAAGAGACACAGGCAATTGCCAAAGCAAAAAAGAAAATGGTGATAAAGATATTGAACATTCCTTTTTGAGCGTATTGTGTGCATATTTTCACTACTTCTTTGGAATGTGTCTCATCGGCTTTTTTAGGGGCGTTCGGGTCTAAATCGATATGCTCGCGTATGTATTCCACCGCACGATGCGCCCCCGTGGTAACGGCTTGTGTCGAAGCTCCCGTAAACCAATAAATGACAGCACCTCCCAAAATAAATCCTAATATTGTGTAAGGATTTAACAGATTTAAAATTTCTTGGGGAGGAAGACCCAATGTTTTTTCTATCATCAACACCAAAGAGAATATCATGGTAGTAGCCCCCACAACAGCCGTCCCGATAAGTACCGGTTTGGCGGTAGCTTTAAACGTGTTGCCTGCTCCGTCGTTGGCTTCCAGATAATGTTTTGCTTTCTCCCAATTGGGTTTAAAGCCGAAATCTCTTTCAATTTCTTCGTCAATATTGGAAGCATCTTCTATCAAAGACAGTTCATACACCGATTGAGCGTTGTCGGTTACCGGTCCGTAGCTGTCTACGGCAATGGTAACGGGTCCCATTCCCAATAGTCCGAACGCCACCAATCCAAAAGCAAAAATGGAAGGATATACCATAATATCACTCAATCCGAATAAACTTGCGAGGTAAGCAAAAAACATCAAAACAAAGAAAACCAATCCCTGCCAAAAAGCGGAATAATTACCGGCAACAAATCCCGACAGGATAGTCAACGAAGCCCCGCCCTCTTTTCCTGCATTGACAACCTCCTGTACATGTGTCGATTTTGGAGAAGTGAACAGTTTTGTCATTTCGGGAATCAACGCACCGCCCAACGTTCCGCAACTGATTATCAAAGAAAGTATCCACCACATATCGGTATTTCCGTTCAGGTCGGGAATGAGGAAATAACTTGCCGCAAAAGTCCCGATGATGGATAAAATAGAAGTAATCCACACCAAATTGGTGAGAGGCGCTTCAAAATCAAGGTCTTCTTTATGATTATATTTAATATTGCTTATAAAATTATTCAGATAATACGCCAACACCGAAGTTACAATCATCAAAATACGCATTACAAATATCCACACCAGCAATTTTATTTGCAAATCGGCGGTTGCGAGTGCGTTTATTCCCAAATTATCGCCGCCAATTGCCAACAGGATAAACGAGATCAGAGCCACTCCCGTTACTCCGTATGTCTCAAAGCCGTCGGCGGTAGGACCCACCGAATCGCCGGCGTTGTCGCCCACACAATCGGCAATCACGCCGGGGTTGCGAGGATCGTCTTCTCCTATTTTAAAGACTACTTTCATCAAGTCAGAACCAATATCTGCAATCTTGGTAAAAATACCTCCGGCAATTCGCAAGGCAGAAGCTCCCAAAGATTCTCCTATGGCAAAACCGATGAAACATGCTCCCGCCAAATGTCCGGGCAACAGCACCAAAATAACAAGCATCATCGTCAGTTCCAACGAAATGAGCATAACGCCTATACTCATTCCCGCATCCAATGGAATTTTTAACAGGTTCAGCGGATTTTTTTTCAAAGAAGCGAAAGCCATTCGTGAATTAGCCAGCGTGTTAATTCGTATTCCAAAAGCGGCTACCGCATACGATCCCAATATCCCTATCACCGTCCAAAACAGAATCAGCAGCACGCCGCCTGTTCCAAACAACGAATTTCCGTCGTGGTCTTTTGCCAGAAAACCAAAATACGCCGCAACCGCCGCACCGATAAAAATAAACAACAGGGCTAAAAATTTTCCTTGCTGTTTGAGATAGGTTACGCAGGTTTTGTAGATCACTTGGGCAATATCCAACATATATTTATGTGCGGACAACTTTTTGATTCTCGTGTATTGATAAAACCCGAACAGCATTCCGAGAGCTGTTACCAAAAATCCCCAATATAAAATGGTCTGCTCTTTTATCATTTCCGGAACTTTCAAATCGGCTTCGCTTGCCATAGAGAGCAAAGGCGTGAAACACAGAGAAATGAAAAGTGCAATTTTGATCGATAAATTTATTTTTTTCATATCATACAATTTTAATGTTAATGTTTATTTTCCTGAATTTTTCTTTTGTTAAATGGTTGTCGGGGCGATGTTGTTTTCAAACGGGACAAACCCCAATCCGTTTATAATGAATTATTTGTTATCTGTTAATTTATTTCGATTTTCGTTCAACGATCTCAATTTCGATTTGGCGTCCGATTGCTTTTTGCGTTCCATTGCAACCACTTCCGGTTTGGCGTTGGCAACAAATTTTTCGTTGGACAGTTTGTGTTCTACCGCAGCCAAAAACTTTTCGTAGTATGCTATTTCGGCGTCCAATTTCTTAATTTCTTCTTCCGTATCTATCAAATGTTCCAAAGGAACGGCATATTCGGTAGTTCCCACCAAAAAAGAAACGGCATTGTCGTCCTTTTTTTCCGAAGTGGAAATGCTTTCCAAATGACACAACTTGGTAATGATAGAATCAAAAGCAATATTGTATTGCCCTGCAACCTGCAATTTTAACGCTTCTTTGTTGGGAATATTTTTCTGCAAACGAATGGAACGCACGCCTGCGATAATTTCTTTTGCTTCTTCAAAATCGGCAAGTAAGATATGGTCGAATGCTTTCGCCGAAGGCATTGTTTGCTGCATAATGCTTGCGTTTTCTTTGCGTATTTCGATTGCCTGCCACAATTCTTCCGTAATAAAAGGCATGAAAGGGTGCAACATTTTCAACAGAGCATCAAAGAATTGCAAGGTAAAATCAAATGTTTTTTTGTCTATCGGCTGTTGATATGTCGGTTTTATCATTTCCAGATACCACGAAGAAAATTCGTCCCAAAACAATTTATACAACATCATCAAGGCTTCGGAAAGGCGATATTTTGCAAATAAATCTTCTATTTCCGTCAAGGTTTTGTTCAAAAGAGCCTCAAACCATTCTACCGCTATCCGCGAACATTCGGGTTGAGCAATGTTTTCGTCTACCTGCCAGCCTTTTACCAAGCGGAAAGCATTCCAAATTTTGTTGTTGAAATTTCGTCCCTGTTCACAAAGGCTTTCATCAAAAGGAAGATCATTTCCCGCAGGAGAAGTCAGCAGCATTCCCATTCTGACGCCGTCAGCACCGTATTTTTCCATCAACCCGACAGGGTCGGGAGAATTTCCGCGCGATTTCGACATTTTGTGTCCCAATTTATCGCGTACAATTCCTGTGAAATACACATTATAAAAACAGGGCTTTTGCCGATATTCGTATCCTGCCATAATCATGCGGGCAACCCAGAAAAATATAATTTCCGGCGCTGTAACCAAATCGTTGGTCGGATAATAATAGTTAATGTCTTCATTATCGGGATTATTTATTCCGTCAAAAACAGAAATAGGCCACAGCCACGACGAAAACCACGTATCCAACACATCTTCGTCCTGTCGCAAATCTTCCATTGTCAACGGATAATCTGCTTTTTCCAATGCTTTTTGATACGCTTCTTCTTTTGTTTGTGCCACCACAAATCCTCCCTGCGGCAGATAATACACCGGTATTTGATGTCCCCACCAAAGTTGACGGGAGATATTCCAATCTTTTATATTCTCTATCCAATGACGATATGTGTTTTTCAGTTTTGGCGGAAAAAATTTAATGGTATCGGTTTCTATTGCTTCCAAAGCCGGTTTTGCCAGACTTTCCATTTTCAAAAACCATTGCATGGACAATTTTGGTTCAATCGGCACGTCGGTGCGTTCCGAAAAGCCTACTTTGTTGGTGTAGGATTCTACTTTTTCCAACAATCCGACTTTTTCAAGGTCTTTTTCTATTTGCTTGCGGGCTTCAAACCTGTCCATGTTTTCGTATTGCAGTCCGTAAGCATTCAGTGTGCCGTTTTCGTTGAAAATATCTATGGATTCCAAGTTGTGTTTCTCGCCCAGCATATAGTCGTTTACATCATGAGCAGGAGTAACTTTCAGAAACCCTGTTCCAAACTCCATATCCACATATTCATCTTCGATAATCGGAATTACACGATTGGCAAAGGGAATCATGACTTTCTTTCCTTTATATGCCGCCGTTTTTTCATTATGAGGATTGATACAAACCGCCACATCGCCGAAAATGGTTTCGGGGCGAGTAGTTGCCACAACCACATACGATTTGTCATCACCGGTTTGATCGCAACGGCTGTCCGGGTCGGAAGCAACTATTTTGTATTTGATGTAATATAATTTTCCATGAACTTCTTTATGAATAACTTCCTCGTCCGAAATGGCAGTCAACGCTTTGGGATCCCAATTGACCATGCGAACGCCTTTGTAAATCAATCCTTTTTCGTACAAATCGCAAAAAACCTTGATAACACTCTTTGTGCGGAGTTCGTCCATGGTGAAACAGGTTCTGTCCCAATCGCAGGAAGCACCGAGTTTTTTGAGCTGTTCCAAAATAATTCCTCCGTGTTTGTGTGTCCAATCCCAAGCGTGAGTAAGAAATTCTTCGCGGGTAATGTCGTTTTTTTTGACGCCTTCTTCGGCTAATTTTGCCACCACTTTTGCTTCGGTAGCGATGGAGGCATGGTCTGTCCCCGGCACCCAACAGGCATTTTTCCCTTGCATGCGTGCCTTGCGAACCAATATATCCTGAATGGTGTTGTTCAACATGTGTCCCATGTGCAACACCCCTGTTACATTAGGCGGAGGAATCACCACCGTATACGGCTCTCTGTTGTCGGGTGTAGATTTGAATAGCTTGTTTTTTAACCAAAAGTTATAATTTTTTTCTTCGACGTTTGCAGGATTGTATTTACTATCTAATTCCATAAATTTATTTAAGACTTTACTACATAACTGCAAAGGTATAATTTTTTTAAGAAGTAAAAAAAGAAATAACACGACAAACGCATGAAAACAACTTCAATCATTGCCCTGAATAAGGCTCAAACAAAATCAGTAAATATATATTTTTATAATGGCAAAAAGTATATTTCCATGTATATATAACAATTTTAGAATGAAATCAATATTTTAAAATTATTTTTTTCGGCGTAAAATTTTTAATGAGCCTGTCGAAACGGTTGCGTTCTGCCGTAAAGTTTTCAACAGACGACAGTTGATAAAAAAATCGGATACTTGCAAAATGGAAACCAATCATTGACTTACTTTGCAAAACAAAAATAAAACAAACACCCTTGGACAAAAACAAAGACATCGTACAGGTTAATATTGAAGAAATTATCAAAAATAAAAGCAAACGGCTGTATAATTTGCTTCCGCGTTTTGTGCTGAACAAAATACGCAAAATAATTCATGAAGATGAGGTAAATGATATTCTATTGCGGTATCACGGACAAAACGGCGTAGATTTTGCCAACGGTTTGATGAAAGAATTTAATGTGCATTTCGACATACATCATCAGGAACGGATTCCCAAAGACGGAAAATTGATTGTGGCTTCCAATCACCCTTTGGGCGGATTTGACGGATTGGCACTTATCAGCCTGATTTCTCAATACAGAAAAAATATCAAATTTCCCGTCAATGACTTTTTGATGAACATTCCCAATTTGCAGGATATTTTTATTCCGATCAACAAAGTCGGAAACAATTCTACCGCACTGGCTCGTTGGTTTGCCGAAATATTTAATTCCGAAAATACCATACTGTATTTCCCTGCGGGGATATGTTCCCGCAAGATTGACGGCAAAATACAGGATATTGCATGGAAAAAGACATTTGTCGCCAAAGCAAAAGAATATCAAAGAGATATACTCCCTGTTTATTTCAGCGGAAAAAACTCTGATTTTTTTTACAACCTTTCTTACTTTCGGAAAAAAATAGGAATTAAAGCCAATATCGAAATGGCTTATTTGGCAGATGAATTTTTCAATCAGCGAAATTGTTCCTATACGGTTTATATCGGCAATCCTGTTTCGTGTTCGTCTTTGTTTTCCGAAAAACCGGATTACACCATTGCACAGGAAATTCGAGATTATGTTTATACCTTGCAGAATGAGGAAAAATGAAAA
>JAIRTU010000072.1 GCA_031254735.1 Bacteroidales bacterium
ATGCGGATTGTTTCTTCAAGCGATCGATTATGCCCCTTTGATGACTTACAGGAAAAACATTGAATACATCGCCTTGTTTCGACTGACCGCCAACGGATTTTCTCCCAACATCAACCAACCGGTAACCCAAGCTTTTGAAGCCAAAAAACAGATGAAATGATCTGCTTCTTCAAGGATTTGCCGGCAGGCTGAACCGAAATCGGGTTTTCAATCCTTGAATAATATTACTACGATTGACACGCCGCAAAGCAGATCGGCAATGGCGATACATCTGAGTTTGATTTCAAATATTCGATTTCCAAGGACGAATAGGCGGCTTTTGAGACAGCCTCTTAACCCGCACAGCCGAAACAACAAAGCAAAAAATGGACTTCGCCATTTTTTGGCATTAAAGCTTATTTATTGCCAAAAAATGTAGTATCTTTGCAGTTGTAATTCACAAGCAATGTAAAAATGAGTATTAGCGACGAAATAATAAATTTTGCAACGGGCAAACAATCATTTTCACGCAAAGAATTGGTTGAAAATTTCGGCAATCTGTCGGAAAAGTCAATATCGCAACAACTTTGCAGATTGTTGAAATCAAATCGTTTGGAGCGATTAATACAGGGCGTTTATCGTTTACCTGCTTCATTGTTTGCTGTTTCGGACGAAATAAAACAACTCAACGAAATGTTGAAAAAACAATTTCCGTTTGCTGATTTTTGTCTTTGGAGCAGCGATGTTTTAATGCCGTTTATGCACCATATTCCCACCCTCAATTTTATTTATGTCGATGTTGAAAATGATGTTGCCGAATCGGTTTTTAATTTTCTGAAAAGTAATCAAGAAAAATCAATCTTTTTTCGTCCAAACAAAGAAGAGCTTTACCGTTATATCATAGGAAAAGAAGCGATTATTGTTCGAGGATTAATTTCAGAATCGCCATTACAAACGGTTGAAAATGTATTTGTTCCAACACTTGAAAAGGTTTTGGTTGATATTGCAGGCGATATGGAATTTGATTTTTTGCAAGGTGCAGAAATTATTTATTTTTACAGAAATGTATTGGAACGACACAAAATAAATATAAGAAAATTATTGCGTTATGCTTCCCGCAGAGGTCGCCGAGAAGAAGTTGAACAATTATACAACAATGTCTTATGATACTACCCGAAAGTCGCTCAATAGAATGGTTGCGAAAAATCGCAATAGAGAATAATTTTCCAAATATCACGATGCTTGAAAAGACCATTCGTGCATTTTCGTTGTTGGAATCGTTGGCGTTATCGGGTTGTCCGTTTGTGTTTAAAGGCGGAACTGCGTTGATGTTGCACTTGGACAGTGCAAAACGATTGTCTATTGATATTGATATTATTTGTCCGCCCGAAACCGATATTGAAAAATATCTGAGCAAAAATGCTGAACAATATGGTTTTAACGGTATAAAACTGATAGAACGAAAAACCGCTCGCAATATTCCGAAAAGCCACGCAAAATTCTATTATCAAGTAACTTACAATACAAATTCCGAAACTGATTGTATTCTGCTTGATGTGCTTTTTGAGGAAATCCACTACAATAATTTGGTACAGTTGCCAATCGAAAGCCGTTTTTTGCAAACAGACAACGAAAAAGTCTTTGTAAATGTGCCGAGTACTGCTGATTTGTTGGGCGACAAACTTACCGCATTTGCACCAAATACAACAGGAATCCCCTATTACAAAGGCGATAAAATGTGTTCAATGGAAATTGTAAAGCAACTTTACGACATTGCTTCGTTGTTTGATATTACTAACGATTTGACAGTTACGAACGATACATTCCGAAAATTTGCTATTGTCGAACTTGCTTATCGCAATCTTAATCCCAACGACGCACAACAAGTTTTAGTCGATATTTTCCAAACTTCACTTTGCATTTGTTTGCAGGGACAAATTGATAATGAGAATTTTAAACTTTTGCAAGACGGCATAAAACGCATACAAAGTTTCATCCACAGCGAAAAGTATTATCTTGATATTGCGATTACTAACGCATCTAAAATAGCGTATCTTTCCTGTTTGACAGCCAACAATTTGACAAAAATAGAGCATTTTGACAAAGATAACATTCAAGAGTTTCAGAATGCTACAATAGGAAATCCGTTGCCGACAAAATTAAACAAGTTGAAAAAGAGCAATATAGAGGCATTTTTCTATTGGTGGAAAGTTTACGAAATACAAAAAGAAAAGGGAATTGATACAAATTATTGACAGTATTTCTGTTTTACTGTCAATTTATAGTAAAAACAAACCCGCCCCAAATACAGAGCCGGATACCATGAAAAACATCTGTAACTTTTCACCAACCGCGTACAAGTATTTTTTCTTTTGGTATGAAAATTGCATTTTCTCAACACCAATTATAAACATAAAATATATGAAAATAAAAACGCACATTAAAAGTATTTTGATTATTGTATTTTGCGGTATCAGTCTTTCGGGATTTTCGCAGTTTACATTCGGACCCAAAGTCGGGGTTAATTTCAGTAACTTTGTCGACAAGACCTCCATGAACGCAGGAATAGATGCGGGGATTTTTCTTCGTGTCGGAAGCAGTTTTTACTTCCAGCCGGAAGTTTACTATTCTTTTTCCAGCTCTTCGCTCAAAGAGGCATGGAACGAAGTGGAAAACATGAGCAAAATCAAAACGCACAGCCTTATTATTCCGTTGATGGTAGGATACAAATTCGTCAATAACCCGAATTTCAATTTCAGGCTTTTTCTGGGTCCCCGATTGGGATTGATGATAGACGATAACTACGACAAAGATACCAACCCTCTGGGAACGGTGCAATTGGGCGGAAGATGCGGACTTGGTTTCGATTTTTGGCGGTTCACCCTTGACGCCGGATACGATTTCTCGGTCAATCAACCCAATCCCGATTATTCTTCCAACACATGGTGGAAACAAAACATGATTAGCATTTCGTTGGGATTCAAGATTTTGAAAAGATAAATCTGCAAGAAAAACATCAACAGCAAAAACACGAAATTATCCGGTGTTGTCCGATAAAAATTTCGACAGGTATCGCTTGGCATGGATTCGTTTTCAAGAAAAACGGTTTACGGCAAGAAAACTGCCTCTCTGTTTTTATCGGGCAACGGTGATAATGCAAAGATGGATAAATAAGCCGTAAACATCACAATATCAATTGTAAAATAGATCAAAAAAGATAGTTGCATTCAGCGTGAAACCATTTATATTCCTATTTTTTTCTGTTTAATGCCGATTATTCCTGTATTGTTTGTATTTTTGCATAAATATTAAATGTAAAAAATATGCACAATCAAGCAAACGATCACAATCATCAAGCAGGGAAAAATATTGCACTTGCTTTCTTTCTCAATCTTTCTTTCACCATTCTCGAACTCATAGGCGGACTGTGGACAAACAGTATTGCCATTATGTCGGACGCACTGCACGATTTCGGCGATTCTGTTTCGTTGGGCATGGCGTGGTATTTTGAAAAGTTGTCGAAACAATCGCCCAATGCAAAATACAGTTACGGATACAAACGCTTTGCCTTGTTGGGGGCTTTACTCAATTGCATTATCCTGTTGTTGGGTTCTTCCGTCGTGATTTACGAATGCGTAAAACGGTTGTTCAGTCCGCAAGAAATGCGTGTGGAAGGCATGCTCGTGTTGGCGATTTTGGGTGTTGTCATCAACGGATTTGCCGTATTGCGTACCCGCAAAGGAAAAGGAGTGAACGAGCGTGTGGTTTCTCTTCATCTGTTGGAAGACGTTTTGGGTTGGCTTGCCGTTTTGATAGTCAGCATTGTTATGATGTTTGTGGATGTGCCTGTTTTAGACCCGATATTATCTATCGGAATAGCTGTTTTTATCCTTTATAATGTGGTGCGAAACCTGAAAACCACTTTGAATGTTTTGTTGCAGGGCGTTCCCAAAGAAATAGATTTTTGCCGTATCAAAGAAAAAATAGAATCTATTCCTCAAATTTCTTCCATTCACGATTTGCATATATGGAGCTTAGACAGTATGTACAACGTGGCAAGTATGCACGCTGTGGTAGAAAACGAAAACATCACATTATCCGAACTCCAAACTGTTAAAGAACAAATAAAAAATTTGATGAAAGCGGAAGACATAGAACACGCAACCATAGAATTTGAAAACAAAAACGAACATTGCATTCCTTGCGACGAGAAAAACAGTGGTGATTGAATTTTATTTTGAGGTGTTGAGAAAAATTATTTTCAAATTATCTTAATTGTTACCTGAAAAGAATGTACCTTTGCAGACTAATAATTATTTTACTGTTGTTCAATCTTTAGTAAAAAGTTGAAAATTCAGGGATCAATAGAACAAACAAAGAGACAAAAAGTAGTTTTTGGGAAATATAATAGAGATATAAGATAATCATTATGAGTGATATAATAGAAGTAAAAGATCGAATTATCATACTTCGCGATCAGCAAGTGATTCTTGATAGCGATGTGGCAGTGTTGTATGGTGTGAAGACCAAAGAAGTAAATCAGGCAATAGCCAATAATCCCGAAAAGTTTCCTGCCGGATATGTTTTTGAATTGCAAAATGCTGAAAAACAGGATGTGGTCAAAAATTTTGACCACCTCGAAAAATTGAAATTTTCGCCTGTAATGCCCAAAGCATTTACCGAAAAAGGGCTTTATATGCTTGCCACTATTCTGAAAAGTGAAAAGGCAACAAAAACAACAATAGAAATTGTAGAAACTTACGCAAAACTTCGTGAACTTTCACATACAATTGCTGAACTTTCACAGGCGAACGATGAGCCGACACAAAAATCGCTAATGCAAAAAGGTGGCGAAATATTCTCTGAACTTCTTGATGATGGAATGCAGGTAAGCGGCACAGAAACAAGTTTTGAAATAAACTTTGCCGTTATGAAATTTAAACACACCGTAAAAAGAGAGCAAACAAAGCCCCCCCAAACCAACGAATAGAAAAAACGAAAGGCAGTTTTTTCAACAAAAAATCATCAAAATGCTTGATTGCACACGTCAATTGAGATAATTAGTGTACTTTTGCAGACTGTTGAAAATTTCAATGATACCTTATTTATTATACAGATAAAATAAACATGCAAAAATACCTGAAAGATATAGTCAAATTGATTCTTTTTTTATCGTTGGGAGTCTTTTTTATTTGGCTGTCGATAAAAGACCTTTCTCCCGAACAGCGTTCGATGATCCTTACAAACGCCAAAGAAGTTTTTCAAGGAAACAGATGGATATATTTACTTATGTGTATCGGGATTGGTTTTTTCAGTGTGCTTTTCAGAGGCTTGCGTTCGGTGTTGATGTTAGAACCTATGGGATACAAGGTTTCCAAAACACATTCGTATCATGCGGTTATGATTGGTTATCTGGCAAATCTTGCTTTCCCGCGATTGGGCGAAATTGTGCGATGTACCATTTTGCAGACACACGAAAAAGTGCCTTTTCAGAAGACACTCGGAACGGTAATCACCGAACGTGTGTTGGATATTTTGTTGGCGGGATTGCTTTTCTTGCTTGCTCTCGGCGTAGAATACGATAAGTTGATCCGAATTTTTTCCGAAACCAACATCGCCGAAAAAATAGTGGGAATGCTTTCAGGAGCAGGAAAATATATTGCTTTGGGAACAGGTTTGTTGGTTGTTGTTATAATATATGCCTTGCGGAAAAAGATTGCCAAGCTGTCGATATATCAAAAAGTTGTCAAAATAGCAAAAGGATTTTGGGAAGGATTAATATCCGTCAAAAACATGAAACACCCTTTTCTTTTTATCCTGTATTCTTTGGCGATATGGATATGTTTTTATTTGATGTTTTATGTGTGTGCATTTGCATTTCCCGACATGGTGGCGTTGGAACACAAACAAATACTGTTGGCTTCTTTGTCTTGCGTTGTAATTGGAACAGTGGCATTTGTGATTGCACAGGGAGGATTGGGTGCGTATCCGCTGTTGGTATCCATGGTGTTGTTGCTGTACGGCATTCCCGAAGAATCGGGGCTTGCCATCGGCTGGGTGGTATGGGCAAGCGAATCGCTGATGTATCTTTCTTTGGGGCTTGTTTCGTTGTTGCTGCTCTTGTTTCAGAAAAAAAGAAAAACAGTAAAATTGTAATCATGGATTTTATCGATAACATACAGCACAAAATTATTCCTGCCGGAGAAAAACTGCTTTCGTTGCCGTTGTGGAAAGAAAATAACGAACAAATTGTTTTCACCAACGGCTGTTTTGACATTATTCATCGCGGACATGCGGATTATCTGGCAAGAGCGGCTTCTTTGGGCAGCAAACTGATTGTCGGACTCAACACCGATGCTTCCATACGCCGAATTAAAGGAAATTCAAGACCTGTTTCGGACGAGTATTCAAGGGCTTTTGTGTTGGCTGCATTTGCTTTTATCGACGCCGTTATGCTCTTTGAGGAAGATACTCCCTATTGTTTGATACAATCCGTTCAACCGGATATTTTGGTAAAAGGTTCTGATTACCGAGAGGAAGATATTGTAGGATATGATATTGTCAAAGCAAAAGGCGGAAAGATAGTTACCATAGATTTTGTTCCCGGATTTTCGACGTCTTCAATTATCGAGAAAATCAGGGGAAAATAAAAAAGTCAAACTTTGGAAAACCAACACCCGCAATCGAAACGTAAAATCATCTTAACCGAAGACGGTTCGTCGAGTTTGTTTGTCGAAACTTTAAACGAACATTATCATTCCATTCATGGGGCGGTACAGGAATCTATGCATATTTTTATCCAAGCCGGATTGCTTTGCGAACAGCTGAAAGACTTGCAGACCGTCAACATTTTAGAAATAGGCTTGGGCAGCGGACTGAATGCTTTGCTGACATATTTTTCTGCTTTAAACGCCAATAAAAAAGTTCGTTACACCGCCATAGAGAAATATCCGCTGTCTTTCCATGAAGTACAGCTGTTGAATTATCCTCATTTTATGGCACATACTTCGGCAGAAAATGTTTTCCGACAGATACATACAAGCGAGTGGGGGACAACGGAGGCATTTTCCGCACATTTCTCGCTCTGCAAACACCAGCAGTCGGCGACAGAAACCGCTTATCCTGCCGACACTTTCAACCTTGTATATTTCGACGCTTTTTCTCCCGATGTTCAGCCTGAATTATGGTCGGAGGAATTATTCAAAAAAATATACCAAAGCATGAAACCCGAAAGCGTCTTGCTGACCTATTCTACCAAAGGAACAGTAAAACGTGCATTGAAAAATGCTGACTTCCAAATAGAAAAACTGCCCGGTCCCAAAGGGAAACGCGAAATCTTGCGAGCAAAAAAACAAACCGGTGAATAATAACGCAATTGTCCAATCCGGGATTTTGCGATTAATATATTTACGAAACAAAAGCTCATTGCCGACAAACACAAAGCAACGCCGTTATCTCAAAAAAATCATAACATTATCCCAACTGTTCAAGCTGTTGCATTTGATTTTTTCGCATCAGGAAAAAGAAATCAACAAAAAAATTGAACAAAAGTATCGGTTCGATTGTTACATTTAAATCGGGGGATCGGTTTTGAGACAACTGTTGCCGTTTTGCGGCTTGCAACAATGATTTTTCATCACGTTTTTTGCATAATTCATAATCCGGAAACGCTTGGAAAGAAGAAAATCGCGATCTTGTTACACAATTACAATCTCATTCAGACGTTTAAGAAATAGAACATATATTGCCAATCAAAACAAGCAAACTATCAATGGAAACGAATACGCACACTATCATTATCGCCTTTCTGCTGACACTCTTTGCCGGACTTTCTACCGGAATAGGAAGTACCATTGCATTTTTCGCCAAAAGAACCGGCAAACGATTTCTGTCTCTTTCGTTGGGGTTTAGTGCAGGCGTGATGATCTACATATCGTTTGTTGAACTTTTTCCGCTTGCCGTATCGTATTTCGCCGAAACCGCCTCCGGCAACATGGCACAAGGAATGACGGCAGTTGCTTTTTTCGGCGGAATGTTTCTGATTGCCATTATCGACAAAATGATACCCTCGTACGAAAATCCGCACGAAGTCAAAACCATAGAAATGAAAGATAGCAACGAATATGCGGGAT
>JAIRTU010000091.1 GCA_031254735.1 Bacteroidales bacterium
GATATTTCTTCGTTGCTTATCATTTTGGCAATTTCAACAATGCGTTCTTCTTGCGACAGGCGTTTGATGTACGAGCTGGTTTTCTGTTGGTTATCCTGTTTATACACCCAATAATGAACCGAAGCCTTGCTTGCAATTTGCGGTAAATGGGTAATGGCAATCACCTGCGAAAAGCGGGCAATGTCTTGCATTACCGTTCCCATTTTGGCAGAAACCTCACCCGAAACGCCCATATCTATTTCGTCGAAAATAATGGTAGGCAACACATTTTTTTGCAACACCAACGATTTTACGGCAAGCATCAATCGCGACAGCTCTCCCCCCGAAGCAATCTTTCCGACACTCTGCATTTCCATTCCGCGATTGGCATTAAACAAAAACAAAGGTTGATCCAATCCGTTTTCGGTGGCGTGGTCGTGTTTCTCCAACGTGAGTTTAATCTCTGCTTGCGGCATATTCATCATCTGCAATTTTTCTTTTATCGCCTTTTCTATCTGCGGCAAAACCGCTCGCCGCTTCGCGGAAAGATTTTCTGCCAACGCATACAGTTCTTTTTCTTTGCCGCGTATTTCTTCCTGCAAGGCTGCCAAAGAAGATTCGGTGTTGTCTATGGTTTGCAATTTGTCCGACAGCAGATGACGCACGGCGATCAACTCTTTGTCGGAGGTTACTTTATGTTTTTGTTCCAATCGGTTCAACACGTCCAGACGCGAAGCAATCCGTTCAAGTTCGAGAGGGTCGTAGTTTGTCTTTTCGGCAATTTCGGCAATCTCAACGGCAATGTCTTTCAATTCAATAACGACAGAATGCAAACGTTGCGAAAGCGACGCCAATTCAGGCGTATGTTTTTCCAGCGAGACAAGCCGTTGCCTCGATTCTTGCAACAGCTGCAACGCATTCCATTCGTTCGTCTCTAACAGATTGCCTGTTTCGTTCAATTTCTGTTTAATCTCTTCTCCGTGAGAAAGCCATTGCAATTGCTGTTCCAAGACTTCCTGCTCGCTTTCTTTGAGTTTCGCCTCGTCCAATTCGTTGAAGAGAAACTCAAAATATTCTTTGTCTTGTGTGCCTGCCTGTCGGGTGAGTTCCTGCCATTGTTTTTTCAACAATTGCCAAGCGGCATACAGCGATTTGTATTGTTTGATTTCGCGTTGCAATCCCGCATATTGATCGATAATCAACAATTGAAAATCGGCATTTTGCAGCAACAAATTGCTGTGTTGAGAATGAATATCCACCAATCGTTCGCCTATTTTTTTCAACAGCGACACCCCGACCGGCGTATCGTTGATAAACGCACGCGATTTTCCCTGCGGTGTAATTTCTCGGCGGATAATACAGGTTTCGTCATAGTCAAGGTCTTCTTCTTCAAAAAAAGGAGAAAGTCCGTAGTCTTTTATCCGAAAAGCAGCCTCAACAATACATTTTTTATCTTTATCATACAATACCGAAGTCTCGGCACGCTGCCCCAACAGCATCGACAAAGCACCCACCAGAATAGATTTTCCCGCACCGGTTTCGCCTGTAATCACCGAAAAACCATCTTCAAAATCAATGGAAAGATTGTCGATAATGGTATAATTTTCTATGTGAATATGCTGTAACATATACCGAAACGAGCTTAATTTTATTTTGAAATCTTTTCGTATTTGTTGATGTTGCTGGGGTCTAATACTCTCAAAAGGGCAGCCGCTTTCGACTTTTCTTCGGTAGAAACGCCCGAAAACACATTGACAAATTCATCAGCTTTTGTCATGCACAGAATAGCAATTCCCGCATTGTTGGGATAAGAGGAGTTCATCTTTTTCAGCATTTCAAGACCTCCGAATATCTGCCCGACGCCTTCTTCCGTGCTTTTGTGCATAACGTCCAAACCCAAGCGATGATATTGATAAACAAATTGCCGCAAGGTTTCAAAAGCGGGATTGGTCAAACTTTCCAACAGCCAATACCGATTGCGTTTTTCTTTTGACGAAGAAGACCAGCCCGATTCACCCGAAGGGGCGCTCGAAATGATATTTTGACATTTATTGTAAAAAGGCGTTCCGCCGTTGAAAGCATACGAATCGAAAGTGAGACCTAAAAACAGATTGGCATAAAAACCCGCAATGGACGTGATTGTCCACATATACGTATTTTCGTCATAATCAAAGGTTTGATTGGCGGTGTATCGAAACTGCAAATTGTTGTCCTGATACGACAACAGCGGAGAGGTGTAACTTGAATTGAAAACAGGACGACTTAACTGTACATAAATCTTTCCGTTGTACAAATCGCCTCCCGCAGCCTCTTCTATCACCAACTGCAACCCGCATTCTATCTTTTCTTCGGGTTTGAAAGCGTAATTTGACCATTTTCTGTCGTTCATAAACGACGTTAATTCCTGTTCCAACGTGTTGAAAATAGATTTATCTACCGCACTTGCACCCACGCCCTGCATATTGGTAGTAACCACAGAAACCCGACAGAGCAATTCCTGAGCGGTCGCCGAGCAGGAAAGCATTCCCAACAGTATGAAGATATACCCTTTTTTTATCATCTTTATTCTTTTTAAATGTTCAACGGTTCAAAAATTAAACGGTAACAGTGTCTTTCAAAATGGTTCGGACTATATCGCGTGCCGCCTGCTGCTTCGATTGCAACGGAAATTCGCTCACAACATCTTCTTTGTCGATAAGCGTAACTTTGTTGGTCGAAACGTCAAATCCCGAACCCTTATCGTTCAGTGAGTTTAAAACGATAAAATCAAGACGTTTAGTATGCAATTTTTCTTTTGCATGCTGCAATTCGTTGTCGGTTTCCAAAGCAAATCCCACCACGAGTTGATTTTTCTTTTTCTTTGCGGCGATTGTCTTCAAAATATCCTCGGTAGGTATCAGTTCCAAAGAAAGGGAAAGGGACTGTTCTTTTTTCTTCAATTTGCTGTCATGCGTTACTTTGGGCGTGTAATCGGCTACTGCCGCCGACATAATGATCACATCTGCCGCCTCATAATGCTTCAAACAGGCATTCAACATTTCTTCTGCCGTGTTTACATCTATCCGATGAATATGGCGGGAATGTGTTTCCAGATGAGTATGTCCTGTAATCAAATCTACTTCAAAACCTTTTTCCGCCAATGCTTCCGCCAACGAAAACCCCATTAACCCCGAAGAACGATTTCCTATAAAACGCACAGGATCTATGGGTTCATACGTGGGTCCTGCGGTAACCAAAGCTCTTTTTCTTTTCTCGTTGAGACAAAAATCGCCGGCTATCACATCGAAAATAGTTTCCGGTTCTGCCATTCGTCCAACGCCCTCCGTGTTGCACGCCAGCATGCCGCTTTCGGGATCGATAATCCGACAGGCATGTTGTCGCAAGATTTTCAGATTGTTTTGTACGGAAAAATGCCGATACATGTTTTCATTCATTGCGGGAGCAATATAGAGGGGTTTTGTAAAAGCCAGCAGGGTGGTAGAAAGTGCGTCGTCGGCAATGCCGTTTGCCAACTTCCCGATGATGTTTGCCGTAGCCGGAGCTGCCAGCATCACATCTGCCCATTCTGTCAACGAAATATGTTCGGTGTGGCGTTCCGCCTGATTATCAAACATATCTGCATACAATTTGTTGTTGCTCAATGTCTCTATGGTCAGCGGAGTAACAAAAGACAGAGCATGTCGGGTCGCGATAACCTTTACCTCACAGCCCGCTTTTCTGAACAACCGAATAAGTGTCAGCGACTTGTAAGCGGCAATGCCGCCGGAGATACCGATCAGTACCTTTTTGTTGAGCATCTATTGCATGCACTAATTTTCCCTTTTGGGAGTTTCTTCCGGCAGACGGTAATA
>JAIRTU010000118.1 GCA_031254735.1 Bacteroidales bacterium
CCGTTCAGACAATGGCGCAATTGTCAATTGATCGGCAACAATTGACAATTGTAACAAAAACTTGTGTAATTTTGCAGCCTTTACATACTATATACTGTTTAGCATTGATTACCGTAAACAATTTATCTATACATTTTACAGGAGTTGATTTATTTAATAAAGTCAATTTTGTAACAGCCGACAACGACAGAGTGGGTTTGGTCGGGAAAAACGGAGCAGGGAAAACCACGCTGCTCAATATCTTGGCGGGGAAAATTTTGCCCGAAACCGGAAATGTTGTCATCAGTGCGGATTATCGCATCGGTTATCTTCCGCAAGAAATGCCTGTCAACACCGACAAAACCGTGTGGCAAGAAACCATGACCGCCTTTGTGGAGATACGCAACGTTGAAAAACAATTGGAGATCGTCAACAGGCAGATTGCCGAAAGAACCGATTATCAATCGCAGGCATACAAAAAATTGTTGGAACAATTAGCCGATTTGAACCACCAATATACGTATTTGGACGTTGGCAACGTGAATGCCGATGCGGAACGTGTGCTGTGTGGTTTGGGATTTAAGAAAACCGACTTTGAACGCAACATGAGCGAATTTAGCAGCGGTTGGCAAATGCGCGTGGAATTAGCCAAAATATTACTCCGAAAAACAGAAATTATCCTCCTTGACGAGCCTACCAATCATCTGGACATAGAATCTATTCAGTGGTTGGAATCTTTTTTGCAGTCATACACGGGAAGCGTGATTATGGTTTCGCACGACCGTATGTTTTTGGACAAAGTCTGCAAACGCACCATAGAAATCACGTGCGGAAGCATTGCCGACTATCATTGCAACTATTCGGAATATGTTCATCGGCGATTGGAACGCATTGAACACCAAAAGGCTGTTTACGAAAATCAACAAAAAGAAATTGCCGACACCGAGAAGTTTATCGAACGGTTTCGCTACAAGGCAAACAAGGCAAAACAGGTGCAAAGTCGTATAAAGCTGTTGGAGAAAATGGATATTGTGGAAGTGGACGATATTGATACTTCCCGCATTCATTTTCTGTTTGCACCCGCACCGCCTGTCGACAGGGTTGTATTCGAGGCGAACAATTTGAGCAAATCCTATACGGCGAAACCTGTTTTGCGGCAGCTGAATTTTGTTATTCAACGGAAAGAAAAGATTGCTTTTGTCGGACGAAACGGCGAAGGGAAAACCACGCTTATACGTCTCCTGCACCAAGAACTGCAACCCACCGCAGGAACGCTTTCTATCGGACAAATGGTGAAAGCAGGTTATTACGCACAAAATCAAAACACCTTGCTCGACCCGAAAAAGACGGTTTTTGAAACCATTGACGACATCGCCGTTGGCGATATACGCCCGAAAGTGCGGGGAATCTTGGGCAGCTTTCTTTTTGACAACGACGACATAGAAAAGAAAGTCAGCGTGCTGTCGGGTGGCGAAAAGGCACGTTTGGCATTGGCAAAGCTGCTGCTGAATCCTTATAATGTGTTGATTTTGGACGAGCCGACCAATCATTTGGATATGCAGTCGAAAGATGTGTTGAAAAATGCTTTGCTGCATTACGACGGCACGTTGATTCTGGTTTCTCACGACCGCGACTTTCTGCAAGGCTTAACCGACAAAGTATTTGAGTTTAAAGACGGCACTGTCAAAGAATACATCGGCGACATTCAATATTATATAGATAAACGCAGGTTGGAATCGTTGCACAGCTTAGAAATAAAACAACCATCGACGTCTGTCAAAAATAAAGAACAAAGCGGAGAGAAAAAACTTTCGTGGGAAGAGCAAAAGCAAAAAGAAAGTCAGCTGCGAAAGCTCGAACGCCAAATCGAAAAGCAGGAACAGCTGATTTCACAGCTTGAAAACGAATTGAACGACCTCAACACCAAGCTGTCGGACGTTGTTCGATACAAAGAACAAATATCGTCGGGAGAATTATTTAAACAATATCAGGAAAAACAAGCCTTGCTGGAAGAAGCAACAGGGCTGTGGGAAGCCTTTTCTTTGGAATTGGAAAACGCCAACCGATAATGTAACCAAAATGTAACCTTCTTGTGTGTTTTTGTTCATTTATTTGCATTATTTTTGCACCCGTACAAAAGAAAAATCTATTTTAGATGAAGAAAAGGACAAAAATAGTAGCGACCGTATCGGAACAAACCGGAACGCCGGAATATCTGACCAAACTTTTTGAAGCAGGAGTGAATGTCATTCGTTTAAATACGGCTCATCAAAACTTGGAAACGGCAGCCGCCGTGGTGGAAAATATCCGAAAGACAAAAGAAAGCATTGCCATTCTTATCGACACGAAAGGTCCCGAAGTGAGAACATCGTCGCGTGGCGGCTCGCTGAAAGTGCAGCTTGGCGATGTGATAAAAGTAACCGGCAACGCCAACGGAGAAAGTGGCAACGACACCTTATATGTAAACTATGACGGTTTTGCGAATGATGTTTCCGTTGGCGATTCTGTCTTGATTGACGACGGCGAAATTGGTATGCAGGTAGTCAAGAAAGACGACAGATTTCTTTATTGTCGGGTGGAGAACAGCGGAGAAATCAAAAACAGAAAAGGCATTAATGTTCCGGGTGTGGATTTGCATCTTCCTGTTATCTCCGACAACGACAGCGTGTTTATCGAATTTGCCATTAAACACCGTATCGACTATATCGCACACAGTTTTGTACAACATGCCGACGACGTGCGTATCATTCGGGATATTTTGCAAAAGCACGAAAGCAATATAAAGATAATCTCCAAAATAGAAAATCAAATCGGGGTAGACAATATTGCCGACATCATCGAAGAGTCGGACGGTATCATGGTGGCAAGAGGCGATTTGGGAATAGAGATAGCGGCAGAGAAAATCCCGATCATACAGCGGAAGTTGATCAAAAGCTGCATCAAGAGCAACAAAATGGTGATTATTGCCACTCAGATGTTGCATTCGATGATTAACAACCCTCGTCCCACACGTGCGGAAGTAAACGACGTAGCGACCGCCGTATACGAAAAAGCCGACGCCTTAATGCTTTCGGGAGAAACGGCGTATGGCAACTACCCGATAGAATCGGTGCAGATGATGTCTAATATTATTATGGAAGTAGAATACGATATGGAGAAATATCTCCCGAAGACACAGCCGATACAGCACAATGTGTTGTCGGTATTGTCGCATTCTGCGGTGTTGGCGTGCAGCACCTTGCCGATAAAAGCCATCATTGTAGATACGCTCACCGGAAGAACAGCCCGCTTTTTGTCTGCCTATCGCGGCAAAACGCCTGTCTATGCCTTTTGTTACAACGAATACGCCATGCGTCAATTGGCGCTGACCTACGGCGTGGAAGCCTTTATGATGGAGATGAACAATTCGAGAGATAACTTTATCCTGCGGACAATCAAATTCCTGATTGACGAAAAGAAACTCCT
>JAIRTU010000163.1 GCA_031254735.1 Bacteroidales bacterium
AAAAATGAGTATATAAGATATGTTTGAATCACTTTCGGATAATTTAGAAAGGGCGTTTAAGGTCTTAAAGGGGCAAGGTCACATTTCGGAAATCAATGTTGCCGAAACCATGAAAGAAGTCCGCAAGGCATTGTTGGACGCGGACGTAAGTTATAAAATAGCCAAAGAATTGACCGATAAAGTCAAGAAAGAAGCTGTCGGGCAGAATGTGATGACGTCCGTTTCTCCAAGTCAGTTGATGATAAAGATTGTCCACGACGAGTTGGTGAAATTAATGGGGTCTTCTCATGTGGAACTCAATCTCAAAAGCAATCCTTCCATTATATTAATGGCGGGTTTGCAAGGTTCGGGAAAAACAACCCACGCTGCCAAGCTGGCTCATTTTTTGAAGACAAAAAGGAACAAAAAGGTCTTGTTGGTAGCAGGAGACGTGTATCGTCCTGCGGCAATTGAGCAGTTGAAAGTTTTGGGGCAGCAAATTCAGGTGGATATTTTTACCGAAGAAGGGAATACGAAGCCTGTCGATTTGGCAAAAAAAGGGGTTGCTCACGCCAAAGAGTGGGGGCATAGCGTTGTCATCATCGATACGGCAGGTCGTTTGGCTGTCGACAAAGAGATGATGGACGAAATCAGCAATATCAAAGAGGCTGTCAACCCCGGCGAAATATTGTTTGTGGTAGATTCCATGACAGGACAAGACGCTGTCAATACCGCCAAGGCGTTTCATGATACATTGAATTTTGACGGAATTATTCTCACCAAATTAGACGGCGATACTCGTGGCGGTGCTGCATTGACCATTCGTTATGTGGTGGAAAAACCGATTAAATTTATTGGCGTTGGAGAGAAAATGGAAGATTTAGACATTTTTCACCCCTCCCGCATGGCAGACCGTATTTTGGGAATGGGCGATATTGTCAGCTTTGTGGAACGCGCCCAGGAACAATACAACGAAGAAGAAGCCCGCAAAATTCAGAAAAAATTGGCAAAAGACCAATTTAATTTCAACGATTTTCTCGACCAGATACAGCAAATTAAAAAAATGGGAAATATGAAATCGTTGATGAGCATGATTCCCGGCATCGGGAAAATGGTTAAAGATATGGATATTGATGAAAATGCTTTTAAAGAGATAGAAGCCATTATCCACTCCATGACGCCGCTCGAACGTACAAATCCGTCGGTTTTGAACGGAAGCAGAAGAAAAAGAATTGCCGAAGGAAGCGGAACGAGCATTCAGGACGTAAATAAACTGATGAAACAATTTGAAAACACACGCAAGGTTATGAAAATAATTGTTACGGGAAGAGGACGTAACGATGTGATAAAATCATTTAAAAATCTGCCATAATGAATTTGATAGACGGTAAACAAATTGCAAACCAAATAAAAGCAGAGATTGCTGCCGAAGTTTTGAAGATGAGGGAAGAAAATTTTCACAGTCCTCATTTGGCGGCTGTTCTGGTAGGAAACGACCCTGCAAGCGAGACATATATTGCCAACAAAGAAAAAGCCTGTGCCGAAGTAGGCATGTCTTCTTCCGTATACAAAATGCCCGCCGACATTAGCGAAGAAGAATTATTGGAAAATATAGATTTTATTAATAATGATGATGAAATTGACGGTTTGATTGTTCAGCTTCCCTTGCCGAAACATATCCATGTGGATAAAATCATTTCTTCGATCAATCCGAAAAAAGACGTGGACGGATTTCACCCTGTGAATGTGGGCAGAATGGTTTTGGGGCAGCCGGCGTATATCTCTGCCACGCCATGGGGAATCAGTATGTTGTTGGAGAGAAGCGGCATAGAGACACAGGGGAAACATTGTGTGGTTGTCGGGCGGAGTAATATTGTGGGAACACCGATGAGCATTTTGCTTTCGCGCAATGCGAAAAATGCCAATTGTACGGTTACACTCTGCCACAGCAAAACGAAAAATCTTCCCGAAATATGCAAAACCGCCGATATTCTGATTGCCGCAATCGGGCAGTGTGAAATGATTACTGCCGATTATGTCAAAAAAGGAGTTACCGTAATAGATGTGGGCATGCACAGGGTAAGCGACCCGACCAAAAAATCGGGTTTTGCACTCAAAGGAGATGTTAAATTTGATGAAGTATCGCCATTGTGCGAATATATTACGCCTGTTCCGGGCGGTGTGGGTCCTATGACCATTGTCGGACTGATACTCAACACACTAAAAGCCGCAAAAAAAGAAATTTATTTGTAGAAAACATATTGTATTCACTGAGCCGTTTTGTTAGTTTGGCAGGAAAGGGTAGGGGAGAAGAAAAACGGCTTTTATTTTTGGTATGATTTTTTTTAGTATTTTTGTGTGGGTAAAAAAAATAAAAAATGGAATATACGATAATTGTAGAAAAAGACAAAAAAAGCGGTTGGTTTGTAGGACAATGCGAACAAATACCGGGTGCTTTATCGCAAGGAGAGACTATTGATGATTTAATGGAAAACATGAAAGATGCCATTGAATTGTTTTTGGAAGAT
>JAIRTU010000176.1 GCA_031254735.1 Bacteroidales bacterium
CATGACCCTTTCTTCCACCATGTTTTACACAGGAACAGACCCTTACACCGAAAAGAAAGTATATTGCCCCACCAACCTGTCGGAAAAGAAAAAACAAAATCAATATTTCTTCAGAAAAAGACAGTGATTAGACACAGCTAATGTCGGAACATGCCTGCAATGGACAAATGCCGACTTTTCAAAACGGCATGAAGATGTTTTTTATCAACTATTCACTGTCAAACGCCCCTAAATCCATTAAAGAGGACGTCTCTTTTGGAGGATATTGTATCTGAATCGAATAATAGTTGAAGATTCATACGGAAAATTTAACTTTTGGCAACGCATTATATCCGGCTCTTGGACGAGATAGTAAAAAAAGATTTGTCTTTGTGTTAAGAAATGCCCATAATGTCAATTATTTTTTATAATTTTGTAAATCACACAAGAACGAAATATTTTTTTGAATGGAGATTAAAAGAGAGAAACTTGGTAATCTGAATGAGTTGATTACTATTGAATTAACTTCCGAAGATTATCGGGAAGAAGTAGAAAAATCATTAAAAACATTAAAGAAGACAGTAACCGTTCCCGGATTCCGAAGAGGAAATGTTCCTATGGGAATGCTCAACAAGATGTACGGAAAAGCGGTTTTGGTGGAAGAAACAGGCAAATTATTCAATAAAAATTTAGCTGATTTTCTCAAAAATGAAAACTTGGACATTCTTTTTAGACCACTTCAGCGAAGCGAGGTATCCATAGGCAATTTCAACGACTTTGCCAATGTCAAGATAGAAATGGAAATAGGTTTACGCCCCGAAATAAACGTGAATTTCGATGCGGCAAAAAACCTGTTGGATTATAAAATTCTTGCAAATGAAGAAGATATACACGCCCAAGCACTGTCGGTGCGTAAAAGATTCGGGAAATTTTCGTCTGCCCAAGTTATTGAAGAAGACGATATGCTTTTGCTGACCGTTGTTCCGCCGGAAGGAAATGAGTTTATGTCTTCACTCATGTTCGATTATCTGAAAGAGGATGCCCGGAAAGATTTTATCGGTAAAAACTTGCATGATGAAATGGACATTGACACTACCCGAATTTTTAAAGGGGATTATGAACGTGCCACTTTCTTGAAAATAAAAGTGGGAGAGTTGGAAAAAGCCCCCTCGAATGTTCATATCAAGATAGACGCCATTCACCATGTTGAAATTGCAGAATTGAATGCGGATTTTTTCGCACAGGCATATCCCGACGGAAGCATAACCGATGAAGCAGGATTTCTTCAAGATCTTAAAGAACAAACAGAATTTATTTTTCAACGCAAATATGCCTCGCATTATACCAACAAGGTGATGGACGCCCTTTTGAAAGCAACGCCGATAGAATTGCCGGAAGAGTTTTTGAAAAAATATTTGGAAGAAGATCAAGAAATCGGCACAGAATCGATCGATGAGATATATCCGAATTTTAAAGAGAGGTTGAACTATATTCTGTTGGAGAATCAATTAGCCAAAGATTTCGACATTCAGGTACACAACGATGATATAATAGAACATGTGTACCATTATCTTCGCCGGAATTATGCTTTCGGAGCAACAGAAGTATTATCGAAAGAACAGGAAGATATGTTGTATGAGCAAACTGCGAAAATGTTGGAAACAGAAGATAATGCAAAAACGGCGAGGGGAAATGTTTTCTTTGAAAAATTGACAAGTGAATTGAAAAATAAGTTGAATCCGAAAGTGAAAGAACTTACTGTTACCGATTTTTTGGCTGAAATATCGGGTGAAAATAAAAATACCGAAAAGAAGAAAACAAAGAAAGCCGCGAAAGAAGATAAAACAGAAGAGGCAAAAGAAGAAAAATCCGAAACGCCAAAAGAAAAGAAGAAAGAAACTCCCAAAGCGAAAACAACAAAACCAAAAAAATCGTCAACAAACGAAACGAGTAAAGAAAATTTAACGGATTAAAATTATGCACAACGAATTTAAAAAATATGCGGTAAAACATGCCGGCATCAGCAGTATGGCACTGCATCGTTACACTTCGATAGCAAACGATTATATTACGCCCAACATTATAGAAGAACGCCAATTGAATGCTGTTTCCATGGACGTTTTTTCTCGTTTGATGATGGACAGAATTATCTTTTTGGGAGTGCCTATTTATGATGATGTGGCAAATATTATTCAAGCTCAGCTGTTGTTTTTAGAGTCGGTCGATTCTCAGAAAAACATTCAGATATACATCAATTCGCCGGGAGGTGCGGTGTATGCAGGTCTGGGAATTTACGATACGATGCAATATATAGGTCCCGATGTGGCGACTATCTGCACCGGAATGGCGGCTTCGATGGCGGCGGTGTTGTTGTGTGCGGGAACGGAAGGAAAACGTTCTGCCTTGAAACATGCCCGCGTGATGATTCATCAACCTATGGGAGGAACGTCGGGACAGGCTTCCGATATAGAAATCGAAGCTCGCGAAATTCAAAAAATCAAAAAAGAATTATACGAAATCATCGCCTCGCACAGCAACCAAACCTACGACAAAGTGTGGGCAGATTCCGACCGCGATTATTGGATGACTTCGCAAGAAGCCAAAGACTACGGAATGATAGATGAAATTCTTCAAAAAGTATAGTCAATCATTCAATAATAATTAATAATGTAAACGGCACAATGATACGACAAGACAGCTTCATTGTGCCGTTTTTTACAAACAGAGAAACCTGCCCCGAAATCTTTTTTAATCATTAATCCGGCAACAATAATTTTTTTTAAACCTGTAATAAAAATCTTATGAACCATACTCAACGAAATACTCAATCTTTCAATCTGTTTATTGTCGGAAGCCTGTTTTTTGTTTTAGGTTTTGTAACGTGGTTGAATGCCATATTGATGCCTTTTTTGCAGGAAGCCTGCAATCTGACCACCTTTCAAGCGTCTTTTGTGCCTTTTGCCTTTTATATCTCGTATTTTGTAACGGCGATACCGTCTTCGTTTATTTTGAAGAAAACAGGATTCGGCAACGGTATGTCGGTAGCTTTATTGGTGATGGCATTGGGTGCCGTTGTGTTTATTCCTGCGGCAATAAGTCGCAGTTATATATTGTTTTTGGCGGGTTTGTTTGTGCAGGGCGTCGGACTTTCGTTGTTGCAAACCACTGTCAATCCGTACACCACCATTCTTGGACCCATAGAATTTGCCGCTCGGAGAATCAGCATAATGGGCATCTGCAACAAAGTGGCGGGAATGATAGGGATTTTTCTTTTGTCGAGAGTGCTTTTCAGCGGCGGGAAAGAATTGTTGAAGTCGTTGGAAACAATGACCGATCCTCTGCAAAGAGAACTTATCCTGCAATCTTTGTCCAATCGGGTGATTATACCTTATATTATTATGGCGGCGATATTGATCCTTTTGGCGTTTGTTATCAAAATTGCCCGACTGCCCGAAATAAACGAAACCGATGATATGGTTTCGAGCGAAAAATCGAGGAAGTCAATTTTTTCGTATCCTTTTCTTTGGTTGGGAGTGTTGGCAATCTTTTTTTATGTGGGTGCAGAAGTAATTTCGGTGGATTATCTTTCCCGCTATGGTACGTATATTGGTTTGGAACAGGATATTGCCAATCAGCTTTCTATTTATGCGTTGATAGCGTTGGTGGCGGGTTATCTGTTGGGAATAGTAATTGTTCCCCGCTTTATTTCTCAACGGACAGCATTGATTTTGCAGTTGTTGTTGGCGATAGCTTTGGTTTTTGCCGTTCTTTTCACCAACGGTTGGCTGTCGGCGGGGGCTGTTATTCTGTTGAGTTTTGCTCACGCGATTATGTGGCCTGCCATTTGGCCCCTGTCGATACACAATTTGGGAAGATTTACAAAACTTGGCTCTGCTTTTTTGGTAATGGCAATTTCGGGCGGGGCGATTATGCCGCTTGTCTACGGAAAACTTTCCGACCTTTACAATCCGCAAACGGCATATACTGTTTTGTTGGTATGTTATGCGTATATTCTCTTTTTTGCTTTGGCGGGATACAAAGCGGGCAGAAAAATCTAAATAATCGATAGATGAAAAAAGTTGCGTTCTGTTTGTTTTTTCTTTTTTGTTTTGGAGGAATAAAGGCTTTTTCTCAGGACAGTTTGTATGCACGTGAGGTGATAAAAACACTTACCTCTGCCGAATTTCACGGAAGAGGATATGCTTTCAAAGGCGATTCTCTTGCGGCTCGTTATATCGAAAAGGAATACAGGAAATATAATCTTTCTGCATGGAATAATAATTATTTTCAACGGTATACGGTTTCGATGAATGTCTTTGAGGGGAAAGCCGATGTGGATTTCGGGAAAAGTTATCTTTCTTCCGAAATACAGATAGCGGCTTCTTCGGCTTCCATAAAAGGAAAATTTCCTGTTGTTGCGGCTTCCGAAAAGATGTTGGACAAAAAATACACCCAAAAACATTCTCTTGCCGATAAAATGGTTGCCGTAGATTTGACCGCCATTGAAAAGGAAGAACAAAAAACGGAATGGGCTAAAATCGTGAGAACGAATACCCTGAAAGCAAAAGGATATATCACTGTCAATAACTCGCTTCCGCCTTATTCGCCTGTTTTCGGGCGGATGCCTGCATTGCATACCACGCTTGTTATTGTCAAAGACAGCATCAAAAAGCCTTTGAAGACGGTTTCTTTGGATATAGAATCGCATTATATCCCCAATTATAACACACAAAATGTATGTGCTTATGTTGAAGGCAAAACATATCCCGACACTTTTTTTGTGATTGGGGCGCATTACGATCATTTGGGTCAGACAGGCGACAGGGGTTATTTCCCCGGCGCCAACGACAATGCTTCGGGGGTTGCCATGCTGCTCGACCTTGCCCGTTATTTCAGTCTGCCGGAAAATCAACCCGACTATTCGATTGCTTTTCTTGCTTTCAGTGGAGAAGAAATTGGTTTGTTGGGGTCGACATATTTTGTGGAACACCCTTTGTTTCCTTTGGAAAATATCAAAATGATGCTCAATTTAGACTTGGTGGGAACAGGCGAAGACGGATTTGTTTTTGTGTGCGGGATTCCTTTCGAGGAAGAATATAAAAAAATCGAGGCGTTGAACAACAAAAAGAAATACGCACCCAAACTCTTGCCGCGAGAAGCCGCCCGAAACAGCGATCATTTCCCTTTTTACGATAAAGGCTGTAAAACATTGTTTATCTACGGCATGGGGAAATCGGGGCGGTATCATCATCATTCCGACACTTTGGAAAATTTATCGTTGGGCGGATACAATCATTTATTTCGTTTGATAGTGGATTACATACAACTGTCGGGCTTGTGATGTGCCGACTTATCGTTTTTGAACAGTATACTTTTAAATGAACAGATAATCATGGGAAAACTTTTTATTGTGCCTACGCCTGTCGGCAATCTGGAAGACATTACCTTGCGGGCGTTGCGTGTTTTGCGGGAAGCAGACAGTATTCTTGCGGAAGATACTCGCGTTACGAAGAAGTTGTTGATGCATTATGACATCGATAAACCGATTTTTCCGTATCATCAATACAACGAACACCGGCAATTGCAGAAATATATACAACAGATCGAACGGCAAGCCGCAACCGCTTTGGTCAGCGATGCCGGCACGCCGGCTGTTTCCGATCCGGGTTTTTTGTTGGTCAGGGCGTGCATAGAGAACAATATAGAGGTGGAATGTCTTCCGGGTGCAACGGCTTTTGTGCCTGCGCTGGTCAATTCGGGGTTTCCTTGCGACCGTTTTTATTTTTACGGATTTCTTCCCCACAAAAAAGGACGTAAAACCGCCATAGAACGCCTGTCGAACATGGAAGAAACCGTTATCCTGTACGAATCGCCTTTCCGACTGTTAAAAACATTAGAGCAATTCAACGAAGTTTTAACCGGCGATCGGTTGGTGTGCGTCTGCCGCGAGCTGACAAAAATATACGAAGAAACAGTCAGAGGTACGGTAGAAGAAGTCATTGCTTACTTCTCGCAAAAGCCGGTTAAGGGCGAGATTGTTCTTCTTATTCAAGGAAAAGACCACAAACCGCAGAATAATTGTTAAAGGTTAATTGTCAATTGTTACCGGTAAGTTGTTAATGCCGCATTGGCGCAATGCCGGAGCATCACTAATCACTTATCATTTATCACTAATCACTTATCAATTAACTGTTGATTATTAAAAAAAAGTGTATCTTTGCAGCATATTTTTTTATAGAGAAAATGAATTTAGCAAACACGTTTACGCACTCGGATTTCAACGCATGTTCTCTGCTGCCTCCGGCAGAAGAGAACGCGAAGGCGTGTTTACTT
>JAIRTU010000208.1 GCA_031254735.1 Bacteroidales bacterium
GTGGAAAAAGAAGAGATCGTCTGCCTTATGGGTGCGTCGGGGGCAGGAAAATCGACTTTGCTGCACATCATGGGGACGTTGGACAAACCCGACGCCGGAACGGTAAAGATAAACCATACCGACGTCTTTACGTTGAACGACAAAAAACTGTCTTCTTTCCGAAATCAATATATTGGTTTTGTGTTTCAGTTTCATCATCTTTTGCCCGAATTTACGGCAGCGGAGAATATTGCTTTGCCTGCATTTATCAGAGGAATCGGCAAAAAAGAAGCCCTGAAAAATGCCGAAAGCCTGTTGGAGATATTCAACCTTTCCGATCGGGGGCAGCACAAACCTTCCGAGCTTTCGGGCGGCGAGCAGCAACGAATTGCCATTGCACGAGCTTTGATCAACAAGCCCAAAGTGGTTTTCGCCGATGAGCCTTCGGGCAATTTGGATTCGGAAAATGCGTTGGAATTGCATAAACTGTTTATTGAGCTTCGCGATTTGTTGCATCAAACTTTTGTTATTGTTACGCATAATCAATCGCTTGCTTCCATGGCAGACAGAATTTTACAAATCAAAGACGGATTGATTGTTTAGACATTACCCATGAAGTGGAACAAACTGACCATACTCGATTTTTATATTATCAAAAAATTCTTAGGCTCTTTTGCCACGGTTATCGGTTTGGTGATTGTGGTGGTATTGGTCATTGATTTTTCTGAACAGATACAAAGTTTTTTAGACAATAATGTTCCGATGAAGAAAGTAATCACCGAATATTATTTCAATTTCATTCCTTACTTTGCCAATTTGTTCAGTCCGTTATTTACGTTTATCGCCGTTATTTATTTCACCTCGAAACTGTCTCGCAATTCGGAAATAATTGCCATGCTCAACGCGGGGATAAGTTTTTATCGACTGATGATACCGTATGTTGTATCTGCTGTTTTCATCGGATTGTTGTCTTTTTATCTGACCAATTTTCTCATTCCCAAAACGCAAAAAAGGGTAATGGAGTTTAAGGAGATATACATGTCTTCGCGTCAGGTGCGAAGCAAAGACGTGGACAATCATATAAAAATTGATGACAACACCTACGCATACGTCCGCTATTGGGATCATTCCGGCAGCTTGGGATACGATTTCGCCTACGAATACATGGACGAAAACAGCATGCGTTACAAACTGCGTTCGCAGACGATCAAATGGGATTCTGCCGCACAAATCTGGAAACTGCAAAGCTACACCGTGCGTACTTTCGACGGTTTGAACGAGACCTTGCATTTTGGTTTGGAAAAAGATACCGTTTTGCCCATCAGTGTCAACGATTTTGTTATGGTAAAACAGGGATTTACCATGATGAACTATTCCGAAATCCGCAAATATATCAAGGAAGAAAAAGAAAAAGGGTCGGGCGAGATACGCAACTACGAATTTGAAAAACACCGACGTATCGCATTCCCTTTCGCAACCATTATCCTTTCTATTGTAGGACTTTGCGTGTCCAGCCGCAAAAGCAGACAAGGCGTGGGATTGCATTTGTTATTAGGGATATTAATAACGTTTTCGTTCATCATGTTGTTGCAGTTTTCGCAGGTGTTTGCCATCTACGGCGGTTTTTCGCCGGCTCTCGCCGCTTGGACGCCCAATATTATCTACACATTGCTCTGCATTGCATTGGTAATACGAACGCCTAAATAATCTCCTGCAAAAAAATAACAAGCAGCAGATAATCGCACAAATCCCGGTTCAGACAATTGCGTAACTAACCACTAACCACTTACCACTTACCACTATTTTGCTTTTCTCATTTCCCAAACCTTGCCTCAAAGAGTTCTTTGCGGACAATGCGGTAATGCGGATAATAATGTTTTCGGAAGGCGTCGCTGTGATGAAGTGCGGCAGTAGGATTTTCATTCAACAGGCTGTCGATGCGTTTTTTATCTTCCGAAAAATTGTTGACGGGCAGTTTTCGTTTTTCAATAATTCGCGTGATTTGCCCCCACTCTTTTTTCCACTCCTCGCCTGCTTTCGGATTTATTTCAAAAGCACTTTCCAGAAATAAAACATGTAAATCGTCCGCACTGATTTTCCCTGCTTTTACCATGCTCAACGGAATGCGGACAAAACGATTTTCCCAACCAAGCGGTTCTATTGTTTGAGATATTTCTACGTTTTCCATAGCAGACAACTCATGTTCAAGATATTGTCTAACCGATTCGGGATTGGAAATTGCATGCCCCGGTCCAAAACGATCCTGATAAAAATTCTTATAAATATCCTGCAAAGAAGATTCGGGATAATCTTTCAACTGTATCAAAATCGCCAATTCCATTTTCTTTTCCGTAGAATTGCACCCAAAAAGCAAAATTGCCAAAGTGCCAATCAAAAACTGCTGTATTCGTTTCATCGTATTATTTAATTTATTGGTTATCATTTATTTTTCTATTTTATTCACCAAGTTTTCCAAGCTGAAATTTATTCCCGAAACAACAATATGAGCTTTCCGATATATATTTTCCCGCATGGAAAACAAGGCTTGTATTTCCGTTTGAATATTTTCTGCGTTTGTCAGCAAAGGGCGTTTCTTTTTGCTTTTAATCAGTCGATTGTACAAAGCGGCAACCGACATTTCTATATAAACA
The DNA here is from genome assembly GCA_031254735.1 of Bacteroidales bacterium. The sequence goes on from JAIRTU010000208.1 coordinate 2,631, forward strand.
ACCCTCCCCTGTTGCAGCATCCATTGCATATTATCTTCAAAACAGGGCATTCCGCCTCCTGTTGCAATTACACTATTATTCAAACGCTCGGTTTCGTATAAAATTATCTGCTCTTCTCGGCGAAAATCTTTTTCGGAATGCAGAGCGAAAAAATCGGCAATACTGCATTGATGTTTTTCCTCAAACCATAAATCGGTATCCACAAAAGTACAGCCGTAGTGCGAAGCCAACTTTTTGCCGACAGTAGATTTTCCGCAACCCATAAAACCGATAAGATAGATTTTCATGTTTTCGTGTGAACAATGATTAGAGCAAAGGTTTTTCAAGGCGGCTCAACAATCCTGTGCAACTTTCCGAACGGCTTCTTCGATAAATGCGGTACACAAATCGGTAAAGTTCAATCCCAGACAGCGAACCTGCTTCGGGATAATGCTTTCGTTGGTTTGACCGGGTATGGTATTTATTTCGATGAAATACAATCCCGATTCATTATAAATAAAATCGGCACGTGTAATTCCTTTGCAACCAAGCAGATGATATATCTTTTCGGAAGTCTGTCTGCACAAACATTCCATTTCGGCGGGAATATCGGCAGGCGTGATTTCATCGGCGAGAGCGGGATTGTATTTAGCCTCAAAATCGAAATATTCGTTCTTGCTGACTATCTCCGTAACCGCCAGCGACTGTATTTTGTCGTGCAGTTTCATCACGCCGCAAGTTATCTCTCGCCCCTGAATAAATTGCTCGATCAACAGTTGAGTGTCGTGTGTGAAAGCGAGTTGTATTGCAGGAAGCAGTTCTTGCCGTGTTTTCACTTTCGACATGCCGACACTCGAACCCGAATTGCAGGGTTTCACAAAGCACGGCAACCCGACAACATCTAAAATAGCCTGTAAATCAATCGGATCATCTTTAAAAAGGCTCACCGAAAGAGCTGTTTTGACATTGTACGAAGCAAGCACGCGATTGCAATAATTTTTATTGAACGTCAAAGCCGACGCCATGACATTGCAGCCGGTATACGGTATTTTCATCATTTCCAAATAGCCCTGCAACATGCCGTCTTCTCCCGGATTGCCGTGTATGGCGATAAAAACACAGTCGAAAACTGTTTTTTGTCCGTTTATCAACAACGAAAAATCATTTTTATCAATCGGATAGATTGCATTATCCGAATGGGTGTACGTCCAATCTTTTCCCCGCAGATGAATCGGGTATACATTATATAAATCAGTGTCCAGACTTTGTGCAATGTTGTGTCCGCTTTTGAGCGATATTTCATATTCTCCCGAATTTCCTCCGGTAACAACAGCTATATTTTTCTTCATTTCGTATGTATATTTTTTTCCGACACAAAATTAAGCATAAAATAAACACAAAATCACAATCCACACAAAAAATGCCGCCATTCCTCCAATTGGGAATGACGGCGTTTTTATTTTTATGCAGTATGAAACTTTACAAATTATTTGCAAAAGTAGCAAAAATATTTTCAACAAACAGCACAAATCATCAAAATTTATACATCTGCATCAATATTTTTAATATCGTCTTTTATCTGTGTAATGTTTAATGTATTATCTTTCACCTCAACATCTAAGGTGATTTGAGCATTTAAATGTAACGCATCAGTTGGAAGATATTCTTCCAAGAAATTATAATCCAGCACCTCCGAAATCAAGATCAATCTATCTATATCAATGCTTTTCGCCTCGAAAATGTTGTAAATATTTGCACGACTGCAATGAATAGCTTTTGCAAACTGAGTAATGCTAATGCTCTTTTGTTCAAACTGTTGTTTGATCAATCTGCCGATAAATATATTACGATACCTCATTCCTATTTGTTTATGTTTGCCAAAATTTTGTAAATTTATATTTTTGTCTGCAACATATAAATTGCAGAACAGCATGCAAAAATAAAACAATTTTCTGCTTCTTGCGGTGCGAATGTCATTTTTTTTCACAAATAGCTACTCCTGTTGCTTACAACCAAGTTTAACCGTTGCGTTTGGCGTTGTTGCTCACTGTTTCATTTTCTTTTCATAGCAAAAAAAATGTACTTTTGTAAGTCATGGAATTTTGTAAGTATATGGATAATATAAAAATTGGCATTATCGGATTGGGCTATGTAGGGTTGCCTTTGGCGGTTGCTTTTGCGGCAAAACGAGATACAACAGGTTTTGATACAGATGTTCAGCGGGTTTCGGAACTCAATCGGGGAATTGATGTTACCAAAGAAACCGATTCGCAAGAAATTTGTTCCGTTTTACAACAAAACGGCGGACGTTTGGTTTTGAGTCATGATATTGGTGCGGTGAGTTCCTGTAATTTTTTCATTATCACCGTTCCCACGCCGATCACCAAGTTCAAAACGCCCGATTTGTCTTTTTTGCTCAAAGCGTCGGAGATGACAGGCAAGCTGTTGAAAAAAGGCGATATTGTTGTTTATGAATCAACGGTTTATCCCGGCTGTACAGAAGAAGAATGCGTTCCGGTGTTGGAAAGAAGTTCGGGATTGCGATACAATGTGGATTTCTTTTGCGGCTATTCGCCCGAACGCATCAATCCGGGCGACAAAAAAAACCGATTGACCAACATCAAAAAGGTGGTTTCCGGTTCAAACGAAAAAACGGCGGAGATTATAGAGCAGCTTTACGCCTCTGTTATCGAAGCGGGAGTGTTCAAAACGTCATCGATAAAGGTGGCGGAAGCAAGCAAAGCCATCGAAAATGCCCAGCGAGATGTAAACATTTCGTTTATGAACGAGTTGGCTTTGATATTCGACCGAATGGCTATCGACACGTTGGAGGTGATAGAGGCGGCTTCCACCAAATGGAATTTTCTCAATTTCTCTCCCGGACTTGTGGGCGGACATTGCATTGGCGTAGACCCTTATTATTTATCGTACAAATCGCAACAATTGGGTTACGACCCGCAAGTGATACTTTCGGGAAGAAACATCAACGACGGCATGGGGACTTTTGTTGCTTCCAAAGTCATTAAACTGATGATACAAAGCGGAATCGACCTCGCAGGAAGCAAGGCACTGATTTTGGGATTTACCTTTAAAGAAAACTGTCCCGATACTCGCAACACAAAAGTAATTGATATTATCAACGAATTGAAAGAATTTAAAATAGATGTAGATGTTTTTGACCCTCACGCCATTACAAGAGAAGTAAAAAAGGAATATGCAATCGATTTGTTGGAACGGCTGCCCGATCTCAAACAGTATAATGCCATTGTGCTTGCGGTAGCTCATCATGTGTTCAAAGAGATGGATTTTAGTTTTGCAAAAAAACAAAACACTGTTCTTTTCGATGTGAAAGGGATATTGGATAAAAACCTTGTTCATGGAAGATTGTAATAAAGATAAGGATAGCGTTGGGTTTCGGAATTTCGTTGCAATTTGTTTTTAAACCGTAAAAAAAAATACTTATGGATAACATATTCACCACCCGAAGAAAAGGATATTTTTATTTGGCGACAGCCGTTATTTTTATCGTAGCAGCATCGATAGTAAACGGTCGGGCGAGGTTGGCTATTTCGGGCGAAAGAAAACATGAACAGTTTCAGTCGAATTTTTTATTGAAAGAGAAAAAAATGGACGATATGTTGATGAAGCTGGCAACCTCGCCGCATATCAACACATCGTTGGAGTTGCTCGATTTCTGTGAAAAGAATAAAATCAACCATGAAGATTTTGTATTTTTTATTTATAAAGATTCGATACTGACGGCGTGGTCGTCGAACGAGATAATACCGCCCAAACATTGGGAAAGCATTTTCGGGCAGGTGTTGCATGTGGATAATATTTGGACATATCCCAAACAAATCGTCAACGCCAAACGACAGTGCGTAGCGTTTTTGATATTGGACAACGACCCCGATTTAAACAAAGACAACACACTCATCAACAATCCTTTTGCCAACGATACCACTTTCAGTCTTTTTGACGGTAAACCGTATTCTCATTATGACATTTATAATAATGCCGGAGACGCCGTATTTACTTTTTCCATAGTTAAAACATTAAAAAAGAATGCTCCGGGAGTTCTTTTTGAGATGATTTTATGGTTGGCGGCGTATACGTTGCTGCTGTTTACGCTTATCTGTTTTCTGTTGCAGATCAACTATTTCAGCCGGCACACCAATCTGTTGTTCTTGTTGATAGCCGCCATATTGACTTTATCTTCGCGGGTAACATCGGTGTTTTTCAATTTCTCGTCCGATTTGTTTTCGCCGCTCTACTATTCTTCGTATTACGATTCGTTGGGAATGCTCTTTCTCAATGCGTATTTTATACTGTTGGGGTCGTCGATTTTCATGCAGTTTTTCACGGTAAAAGATTTTCAGGATTTACCCCAAAAAAGAAAAATTGCCGTAATGTCGGCGTTGATTTTCCTTTCTTTCCTGCAATATATTTTTATCTATATGTTGGTTACGGGAACTACCAACGACAGTGTTGTGGTGCTGAAACCCGAAATGATTTATCAGTACGATCTGTTCAGCATTATCGCCATTGCCTCGATTGTCTTTATGCTGTGGTCGGCGTTTAATATCACGTACAAATGCCTTGACGAAGCCTTTTCGCTGTTGCCCAAAAGAAAACTGTTTATTATCATTGTGCTGACAGAGTTATTGTTTGCCCTGTTGATATTTTCTGTTCTTTACTTTGGGATACTGCACAAAAGCGGCAGCGGCGCCGATTTTCCGTTTTTGATTTTTCTTTTGTTGATCGTTGCGATCATTATCTTTATCACCATGCAAAAACGTTGGCACAATATGCTGTTTCATTGTTTGATATATTTAATTTTGAGCGGAATGGCATTAATGGCAACCGGAAAAACCGCCGACGAGCGAGAAGAAAAATACAAAGAATCGATGGCAGAGATGATGCTTTCGATAGAAGACCCTTTTGTGTTTTATTCTTTTCGAGAATTGGCAGACGAGATGTATAAAGATACTTTTTTGGTAAACCTGTTTAGTCGGGATACTTTTTCCGCCACAGAAATTCAACATTATATTATTCCGAATTATATCAGACAATATGCCGAAAATTACCGCATAAGCATCAACATCGGCTTGGAGTCGCTGTGGGAAAACGACGCAAAAAAGAAATATCGGCGGCACAATCCGGCTTCTTTGTACGAAACAAGCGTGGACGAAAATGTAACCTTTCGACGAATAGGGTTTGGGAGGTCGGAATATATTATCGATTTGTCCATTCCCGCAGAAGAAGGAAATGATGTGGGGAAGATTATGATTTCTTTTTTCAAAATTTATGTCGACTCCGAGCAGCAGTCCGAATTGGGGAAAACATTGCAAAAAGAGATGTCCAATTATTCCTATGCAGGCTACGAAAACAATATTTTAAAGATGAATGCCGGCAATAAAGATGTGTCGTATTTCTACAATTTTTCCGATTATCAATTGGATTCTCTTTATTCGGGAATGACTTTTGCGGCAGGAAATATTGCTCATACGGCGTATAAACACAACAATATGGTGTTGCTGGTGAGTACGGCGAAGAAGATTATTTGGGATAAAATGTCTTTTATCATTATTTTGTTTTTGGGACAGTTTGTTTTTTCGCTGTTGCCAATGGCGTTGAACAGTGTCTTCAAGCCGCACAATATCTGGCGACCCGGCATACAGGAATCCATACAATATTTTGTCATCATTCTCATCACGTTGACGGTGATTATAACGGCTTTTATCTTTGTTAATCTTTATAAGGTATTACGGATTAACGATTTGGACAGCATTCAAAATCAAGCCTCCGCGCGTGTCAATCGAATTATCAACACCCTCGTTGCCGAATCGGGGGCGGTGTTTGAGCTGTCGAACGATATTGTAGAGGACATCAGCGAAGAATTGGAATCGGTGTACGAATTGGATTTTTTAGACCTTAATCTGTACAACAAAGAGGGCGAAAACATCGAAAACTACGGAAAGGGCATTTATATACATACGCACGTCAACCCGCTTGTGTTCAGAAATTTGTCTTCCAACCAAACAGGGACATGTATTATCGATGAAGTGTTCAACAAAGAAAAATACCGTTCGTATTATCGTACCATCATCAACAGAGAAGGGAAAATTATCGGGTATACCAATCTGTTTTCCAACCCTGCGGCTCAGGAAGAAATGGTTGATTTTCGGCACACTCAATTTATCACCAAGTTTATGATGGTGTGTGTGTTTATCATTATTTTGATAGTTTTTCTTTCGATGCTTTTGGTGCGAAAGATTACGCTTCCGCTGCTGAAAGTCGCCGAACGGTTGTCCAACATTAAATTGGGCGAAGAAATTAAAAAGATAGAATGGCATCGCGATGATGAATTCGGGCAGTTGGTAAAGAATTACAATCTGCTGATAGACCGCTTGGACGAAAGTGCGAGGATATTGGAAAAGTCTTCCCAAGAAATTGCATGGCGAGATATGGCTCGACAGGTGGCTCACGAAATTAAAAATCCTCTAACGCCCATGCGTTTGACCACCCAGCAAATGATGCGGCAACTCTCGTCGAGCGAGTTGATGGACAAGAAAAAACTAAGCCGTTACTTCTCTATGGTCATCCAACAGACCGACACCCTGACCGACATCGCCAATTCTTTTTCCAATTTTGCAAAAGTAGACCAGCAAAACGGCTTCCCCGAAGATTTGATACCCATTATCCAAAACACAATATCTTCTTTCGACGAAAACGAAGTGTCTTTCTCGTTGCGAAACTGTACCTCTGACGAAAAGGTGATTTCTTTTGTAAACAAATCTCAAATTTCGAGGGTCTTCAACAATCTTGTAAAGAACGCTATCCAAGCCAAGAATCCGAAGCGTCCGCTTTCCATTGTGATAGAGATAGAAAATTATGGCGATAAGATGTGGCAAATATCACTCATGGACACCGGCATAGGCATTCCCGAAGACATAAAATCGAAAGTGTTTTCGCCCAATTTCACCACCAAAACATCGGGAACAGGTCTGGGCTTGGCAATGACAAGGCGTATTATCAACAGTTGGGACGGCAATATCTCTTTTGAATCGACCTACGGCGTAGGAACAATCTTTTACATCACCCTCCCCAAATACGAAGAACACACGGAATAGTGGTTAATTGTTAATGGTCAATTGTTAATGTCGCTCGCTCGAAACGGCAAAGCGTAATGTTCGGCTTAGGCTCTGCCTTAGCCGGATTATCCGGGCAGCCTCCGGCTGCCGCACAGGATTAACATTCTTCGAGTAAACATTGAACTCCTAACGGAGTTCGGGTAGAGGCGTTGCGTTCTTTTACCCCGAGCCGGGCTTCGCCTTGCAAGGGGGTATCCAAATTGAAGTCCTATCGGACTTCTCTTTTGTCGGAACGGTGATTAATATAATGAAAACCAAACCTTTGAGGTAGGGTGTTCAAAGTCAATAATTGTACAATAGAAATAATTTAGTATCTTTGTATCCTAATCATTTGTATAATTATCATTTATGAGAACAAAAGAGTCGCAAAAATCAGCAGAAAAACGCGCGGAAAAATTGGAAGAAAATCTAAAAAAAGTCGAAGACAAGCTAGCGCAAGTCCGAAAAGAACTGCATGCATCGCAACAAAAGAATCGCGATATAGTCAAAAGTCGGGAGTTTTATAAAGCTCAAGTAAAAGCACAAGAACTCAATATCAAAGGTTTGGAATCAGAACTTCAAAAAAAAACGCCACACAAGAAATTTTTGAACGTGCTGTTGAACGTCATAAATACACAGAAAACGTAATGCAGCTATGTGTTTCGCTTTCCATGATTTGCGGCATCGGTCTTCGCAGTGTGGTAAAAGTGATAAATTTAATCAATCAGGAATTTCATTTGGGTCTTGAAGAAAGTCCCAGCTACAATAGTATAAACAATTGGAAGCAAAAAAGCGGCTATTTTATCTATAATAATCCCGAAATAGCGTCCAAAGAGCTTGACTATGGTCTCATTATAGATGAAAGTATTCAAATAGGCAGGGAAAAGGCACTCTTTACTTTGGGCGTTTCCGCAAACAAGGTATCCGGTCAGGCATTAAGCATGAACGACATTGAGATATTGGACATGAGCGTATCCCCAAGTTGGAATGGTGAACTTATATCTAAGAATTTGAATGCTACAACAGATCGGCTGCACGCTCGGGCAGCATATGTAGTGAGTGACAATGCTTGCATTATGAATAAAGGTGTTCGGGACAGTGGTTTAGTGCATTTGCATGATGTGGGACATACTTTAGCGATGTTCTTGGAACGTCAATATAAACACTCGGAAGATTTTGTTTCTTTCACCAAAGCCTTGGCACGAGTGAGGGGAAAAGAGATTATGCGTCCGGCAGCTTATCTGCTTCCACCCAAACAACGAAGTATCGCTCGCTTCATGAACCTGACACCTTGTTTGCGTTGGGCAAAGAAAATTCTCAATTGCTATGACAGGCTCACAAGAGAAGAACAACAGACATTTAAGTTCCTTAAAAAGCACAAGCCTTTGATAAATGAGCTAAACCAAATTATCAGGGTATTCAATCGTATTTCGGAAAAATTGAAAAAAGACGGTTTAAGCAGAAAGAATGCAGATGAAAGTATCAAAGAATTACAGCCGTTGCTTACAAGTCCATTTCCGCGTGTAGCAAAAGCGGCTAAAGAATGCTTGGCATATTTGGGGCAGGAAGTGGGAAAACTCAATAATGAAGATGATGTGTGGCATATTTCTTCCGATATATTGGAGTCTGTTTTTGGCATATACAAACAGGGTAAATCACCCGACAAATTGACCGGTGTGACAATTAATGTTTTAACATTACCGCTTTTGACAAAATCTGATCCGGAAACGGGGCGTATTAAAATTGATTTCAAACAGGCGTTAGAAAGTGTTTTTCTGCGAGATATTCATAAATGGAAAGAGGACAAACTTTCTGATAATCTTACTGTTAAAAGAATGAATGTGTTAAATGCATCATAACTGTATTCCATAGGTTTGAACACCCTACCCGCTAACCTTAGTGAATCGTTCGCTAACCTTAGTGAGCCGCTCACTAACCTTAGTAAGCCGTCCGCTAACATTAGTGAACCACTCGCTAACATTAGTAAGCCGTCCGCCAATCTCAATAAACGATTCACCAACCTCGTCAAGAGGTCTGAATATAAGTAATTTAGTATTAATCTTTAAAATTCAAAAGCAATGAGTACTCGTCATTGGGATTATATCCCGGCAAAGGATTCGG
>JAIRTU010000021.1 GCA_031254735.1 Bacteroidales bacterium
TCAAAACGGAATTTTATACCTCAAAGGAGGAGATATAGAAAAAGAAATACAGGAAACTTCGGCGAAAAAGATTTTCCCTTATCCTGTTTCTACATGGTTTTCGGAAGATTATTTTTTACGGAAATATATTATTCATATTCCGTTGTGAGGGAAGTTTATTTGAGAATGTTTTAAAACGATCCAAGATCAATTCCACAAATCTCCTGACTTTATTTTTTTGCCCTTACTTTTTCTGGCTGCTTGTATTTCTTTTACAAATTCAGGATCGTACGGACTTTCTTCATTTTCCACTTTTGTTATTTCAAAAAAAGGAAGAGACAAAAAAACCTCTATCGCTTTTTTCGCCATGCTGTTGCGTGCATCATATTTTATTGTAATTTGTGCCATATTGTTATCGGATTTATTTCCGTACAAAATTACAACAAAAATTAATCCAAAAGACAACCGGTTTCTTTTTCAAAACCTGTTGGTTGGTTTTCGGTTTGACAGAGAATATTTTATGGCTCATCTTTCCCCCAAATATCTTTCGGATAAACAATTTTTTCCAGAAAGAGAGCGTGAGCAGCAACAGAAGTCCCTGCGGCACAGCGGTCTTTTTGTTCGATGATCGTACAAAAATCGGCGATGCTCAATTTTCCTCTTCCCACATCTAACAATGTTCCCGCAATTGCCCGAACCATATTTCGCAGAAAACGATCGGCGGTGATTTCAAAAAACAACAATCCGTCTTCCTGTTCTTCCCAATGTGCAGATGCGATCTTGCAATTGTTGGTGAGCGTTTGTGTGTGGACTTTGGAAAAGCTGGTAAAATCGGTGTAATCCATTAATTTTTTGCAGCAATCATTCATTTTTTTCATATCCAAAGGATAAAAAACACGATAGGCGAAGTCAGTTAAAAACGGATCTTTCTTTGTCAGCACATAATATTTATACGTTCTGCTTATTGCATCGAAACGAGCATGAGCCGAATTTTTCACGGGCAACATATCATAAATAACAATATTGGAAGGAAGAAAACTGTTTAAACGTTTTAAAAAGTTGTTTTTTGTGGTCGGATCAAAGCAGGTCTGCGTATCGAAATGAGCGTAAAACTCTTTGGCATGAACTCCTGTATCGGTGCGTCCCGCCCCGACAAGGTTGATTTTTTCTTTCAGCAGCAGTTGTATCGCATTCGTCAACACTTCCTGCACCGACACGGCGTTGGCTTGTATCTGCCAACCGAAATAATGCTGTCCGTTGTAAGCCAATTTCAAAAAGTAACGCATGATTTATTTTGTATTTTCGTCCAACGATTGTCGATATTTGCAGGCGGGTTTTATTCCGCATTGTCCGCATTGAGGTTTACGAGCCAAGCACACATATCTTCCATGCAAGATAAGCCAATGATGAGCCTGCGAGATAAAGGCTTCGGGGATATTTTTCACCAATTGTTTTTCCACCGCCAAAGGCGTTTTGGCATTGGTGGCGAGTCCGATTCGGTTTGCGACACGAAAAACATGCGTATCTACCGCCATGGCAGGTTTGTTGAAAAACACCGAAGCCACCACGTTGGCGGTTTTTCTTCCTACTCCCGGCAATTTTTGCAGCAGGTCGATGTCGTCGGGAACTGTGCCGTGAAAATCATCAATCAGCATGCTTGCCATTCCTTTGAGATGTTTGGTTTTATTGTTGGGATAAGAAACGCTTTTGATATATTCGTAAATATCTTCCAAGGAAGCATTTTTCATGTCATTTGCTGTGGGATAGGCTTCAAAAAGCGGAGGCGTTACCTTGTTGACCCGCTTGTCGGTGCATTGTGCCGACAGAATAACAGCCACCAACAGTTGATACGGATTATCGTAATGCAGTTCGGTGGAAGCATTCGGATTATTCTTTTTAAAATAATCTATTACAAAAGCATAGCGTTCTTTCTTAGTCATGCAAATTTTCCAATTTATCTTGAATATCTTCTACGTAAATGCTGTTCGGGTATCTTTTTGACAAAAACGGATATATCTTCCGCAACAATTCGCCGTCTTCTTTGAGGGTGAAAAGCGGATTGTTTCCCAATGTCTGATAAAAGGCAAGCAACGCCGCCAACCTGTCGGGGTTTGAGAGGATAAAATGAGTAAGATATTCTTTATGTGCATTAAAATAAGCATAATACATGCTGTCCAAAACGGCAATGACACTGTCGGAATAATGTTCGCCTGCATATTTTATAAATTCGTTCGACAGTTTTTTTATTTTCAGATACAGCGTGTCTAATTTTCTGTTGTTTTGCCACAACAGAGCGGTTTCTTCGCTTCCCTGCACCTCGCAATGCGACGGCAAATGTCGGGCGTCTCCCGAAAAAACCAATTTTTCTCCTTTGTCGGCGATAAAAGGAAGCAACACCGTATCGGAAAACTTCATCAGATACACGCCGATTTGACCGGTTTTTATGCTGTACAAAAAATGTCCGTTCAATAGTGCGACGGTGTCTATCTGTTCCAAACCGTCCAAATCGCCGGGGAATATTTGATACAGCACAAAATAATCGTTTCTGCAATTGTCAAATTGCCCCGAAATGCGGACTTTCGACTTGTTGCACCCTGCCAAAACAAACAATGCAAGCCACAACACAACGATTGATTTACAGGCAGAACGTTTTTCTCTCATCACAAATTGCTGCTTTCTGCCGCCGCTTTGATATGATCGACCAGCATATCCATAAATTTCTGCAAAGAAGATTTTATCATTTGCACCATAAAAAAGGGCAAATCTAAATGCGTTGCAATATGAAATTCGCAAGTATGCTCATCTTTTTCTTCGATATGGAAAAATACCGAGATTTCTTTTATCATCGAATTGCCCAGCAGGTAAGAAATACGAGAAAAAGGAAGCTGTTCCTGCAACGACATTTCTATTTCTCCCGCACCTGTAACCGTAAAAGAACAGCTTGTTTGGGTAGATTGAAAATTCTGCACTTTGTCGCGAGGGATGTATTTCGCAATATTGTTGCAGTTGATCAACATGTTAAAAACCACATGGTTGGGACGTTGTATATTTGTTTTCTTGCTTGTTAAGTCCATTTTATTTAAATTGTTCTGCCCATGTTGCGGGGTCTTTGCTCCATTTGTTGAGCGTATCTATTTCATTTTGTTGTATATAACCGTCTTCTGCGGCTTGTTTTACCATTATATTATAGTCGGTCAAGGTGTGCAGCGACAGTTGAGCTTCTTCAAAACGCTGTTTGGCAACAGGAAGATTATATGTGAAAACAGCCACCATTCCAAGCACTTCACATTCCATGTCTTTCAGTGCGTTAGCTGCTTTGAGGCTGCTTTGTCCGGTAGAAACCAGGTCTTCCACCACCACCACTTTTTGTTTGGCGGCAACCACTCCTTCCACAATGTTGGTCAGTCCGTGTTTTTTTTCTTCACTGCGAACATACACAAAAGGCAAGCCCATAACTTCTGCCACCAGCGCACCCTGTGCGATAGCTCCTGTTGCCACTCCTGCTATCACTTCCACATCGGGAAATTGTTTTTTTATCGTTTCCACCAATCCGTTGCGAATGAATGTTCGTATTTGAGGATACGAAAGTGTTTTGCGATTGTCGCAATAAATGGGAGATTTCAATCCCGACGCCCACGTGAACGGCTGTGTCGGATTTAACTTTACCGCCTTGATTTCCAATAAATACTTAGCACAATTTTTTGATAACTCCATACGTTATATTTTAAAATTTTATAATGCAAAGGTACAAACTTTTCTATAATGAAACCGTATTCTCGACAGTAAGATTTGAACAGAATGTTCAACCATGTACGGCAGGCGAGAATTGTTTTGTGTATGAAGACGTTTCAGACGGCATAGAGGCGATTATTTTGTTGTTTTTACATAAAAATCAATCTGTAACCATGGTCTGCAAAACCGATGAAGAAGAAAAAAATCTTTGGAAAGAGATAAAAAAATATTTTATCTTTCAACGGGCTGCGGGAGGAATTGTCTTTAAAGACAATGCGATTTTGAGTATTTATCGTTTCGACCGTTGGGATTTTCCCAAAGGACATGTGGAAGAAGGAGAAACCGATCGCCAAGCCGCTATTCGTGAGGTGATGGAGGAAACAGGCATTGAAGACCTTTCCATTTGTAAAGATTTGGACTGTACGTATCATGTTTTTCCGCTCGACGACCGTTTTGTGTTGAAAGAAACGCATTGGTATCAAATGCAAACCTCAAGCAACGGCAAACTTGTGGCTCAAACGGAAGAAAATATCGAAAAAGCAGTATGGATTTCGAGGGATCGGTTGAACATTATAGGAAATAATATGTATTTTTCTTTGGTTGATTTACTAAAAAGAAATAATTTTTTATATTAATAAAATGCAATAAGTCAGACAGATACATTGTTTTTTCTTTCAAAAAGGAAAAAAAAATCACTTCCGGATACCGGAAAATGTCGTTATGATTGTCTTATTATTGTAATTTTGTATCGCAGAGATCAAAATAAACATTTTGGAAAAACAGGTTAGTGTAAACGATTTGCAGGCAGGTAGCCACGAAGCATACGAAGTGCTTTTTACACGCTGGTATACGCCTTTGTGCGATTATGCCTACGGGATAGTTTACAGTGCCGATGAAGCGGAAGACATTGTTCAGAAAATGTTTTGCAAGTTGTGGGATCAACGAGACAGGATAGAAATACGTACTTCTATAAAGTCATACCTGTATCGAGTAGTGCATAACGATTGCATAAACAGGGTCAAACAGTTGAAAAACATGGACGAACATCATCGGTACTTGGGCTTCGATTTCCAAAATGGTTTTGAAAATGCTTCGGATCAATTAGAGTATAATGAATTGAAACAGAAAATAGAAACTGCTATAGAAAATCTTCCGCCACGGTGCAGAGAAGTATTTGAACTGAGTCGTTATTCTTGTTTGTCGTATGCCGAAATTGCCGAGAAAATGGGTATAAGCAGTGGGACTGTCGAAAAACAGATTTCAAAAGCCTTGCAAGTGCTGCGAAAGGAGCTTGGAGACTACTTGCTGTTTCTAACAATTTTAATAATACTATGAATCATGGACGACAGGACAGACATTTTATTGGCACATTATTTCAGCGGTGAAGCAAGCGCCGCCGAACTGCAATTATTAGACTCGTGGTTAGCCGAATCGCAAGACCATGAAGAATATTTCGAGCAGATGACTTCTCTTTATCGAAAGACAAGCCCTGTTCTTTCCATGCCTTCGCCCGATACGGCAAAAGCGTTGGATTCGTATAAAAAATATATGCAACAATCAAAACAACACTTTGAGAAAAAACACTTCTCGAAACGGTTTTTTGCTTACGGAGCGGCGGCGGTGGCGGCATTGCTTTTGGGCATGTTTGTGTTTGTTGATAATGAACCAAAAGATAATTACAACGAATTTTATCTGAAAGCAGACCGCAAAGACACCTCTTATCGAATATCTCCTTATTGCGAAGTAACTCTTTTTAAAGGTTCTCATATAGCGTACAACAAAGAAACTGTCGATACGATAAAACTGTTTGGCAAAGCCACGTTTACCGTAGATTCCAAGAATGGAAAATCTGTTCTTGTGCAGGCAGGAAAATCATTTATAAAAGATATTGGAACTTGTTTTACCGTTACGGCATTTAATCCCGAAGAAAACGTGAGGGTAGAGGTGACAGAAGGAGAAGTGCTGTTTTACAGCAGCGGAGTATCGGGAATCAGGATTAAGAAAAACGAAACAGGATATTTTAATACGGTGCAAAACCATTTTTCGCAAACGGAAACGGCTCTTGATGAGATTGTTTTCGAGGCGGAAGACGAAAACGAGGAAGAAATACTACTATTATCAACAGAGGAAAAATCGAAAGAAAACGAAGAAAGAGAATCCGAACAAAAGTCAAAAGGTAAACAGTCGTTCGACAGTCTGGAGTTTCATTCGGCTTCTTTGGGTAAAGTAGTAAAAGAGTTAAAAGATCGTTTCCATGTTGATATTATTTTTGAAGATAAATCCATGCGTAAACTGCAAATAAGTGCCGGCTTTAACAGTACACAGTCTATTGACGAGATATTGGCAATTATAGCAGAAACGCTATCCATTCAAATATCGAGACATGGCAATGTATATGTTATTTCGCAATAGGAATATCCGAATAGCTGTATTAATAATCAATCTTTTTTGTACAACAATACCAATATCGGCTCAAAGTACCAAAAAAACGCTTACATTGCAGGTAGAGAACACTCCGCTGTTGGACGTGTTTAATTCCATAACTGCACAAACAGGATTGCGGTTTGCGTACAACCCCGATATTTTAGACCTGAAAACACGTATTTCCATTGATGTTGTAAAAGGATGCCCGGATACGGTTTTGTCGCTTATTTTGCCTCCTTCGGTGAAATATCGGATAGTGGAGGATTATATTATCCTTACCGCCGAAAACACAAACGAGACCGGTCTTGCTTTGGACAATTCGGTTCGCGATACGGTTTTCGTGCAGGATACGGTGTATCTTCACCAAGACAGCATTTTGGCGATTTTGAAAGAGATAAAGCAAAATTTACACGAATTATTGAACACAAAAAAATCGTCCCTGCCGCACGGCAATTGGATAGTGGCAATTTCGTCGGGACTTAGAAGCGAAACAGGTTTTGCCACAAACTACAGTCGATCGGTTCGGAACAACAATCTGAAATTATCCGTGCCGTCGGTGGAATTTCGTTTCGGGTATATGTTCAGCAATCGTATACAGGTAGAAACAGGGGTTAAATACGTTCAAAATTTTGCGGATTATTCTTTTGAAGCATTTGATTGGGGCGGAAATACCACCGTTGATGAACGGCATTTGCTTTTTTCTTCCCTGCAAATTCCTCTCGACATGAAATATTATATATCTTTCGGAAAGAGCAATTTCAGTCTGTTTGTCAAAGGCGGTATCGATTTCGGTATTCCTGTTGATAAAAGAAGCACACAATTTGTTGAGGCAGAAGATGTTCCGACCGGTGTTTTTCTGTGGGAATCTTCTCCCGACGCAAAAAACCAAACCTTGCAAAGATTGCATTACAGCACCCGCATAGAGTCGCCTCTTCAAAAGATGAATGTCCTGTTGAGTTTGGGTGCGGGCATTTCGTATCAATTTCCTTTCGGATTGGGACTTTCGATATATGGCGAATACTATGCAGGAACAGCGAATATGGCACGAATTGCCATTACATGCCGGCAGGAACAGTTTAACGCTGTGTCGAAAACATGGGATTTTTATAACGAAAACGTTGAATATGTAACCTGTCGAGGCGATTGCCGGAACTTCGGCTTGACGGTTTCTTATAAGTTTAAGCACAAAAAAACGCCCATCAGCGATTGAATAAGGTATGATGTTTTTTTGTGTGCCTGATAACGAATAGTGAATAACTGATAACGAATAGTGAATAATATTGATTTTTGTCGGTTTCATTGATGCTTGTCGATAAATCCGTTCGTACCGGGCAGAGCCTAAGCCGAACAAGGACTTCTTTTATTGTCCGAACCGTCCCGTCCCAGTTGTCCGGAGGACAATATTTTCATAACCGCAGGTCATCGACCTGCGGAATGAAGACGTAACAACTTTTCATTTGTCAATGTGT
Source organism: Bacteroidales bacterium (assembly GCA_031254735.1). The sequence continues at coordinate 7,605 of JAIRTU010000021.1, forward strand.
TGATTGCGTAGAGGGGCAGGTTTGTCAGCCAATTTTCTTTTTTGTAGTTTGCCAATGAAGCTTTGATTGCGGTTTTGGGAGATTTTCGCTGACAGTACATTTTGAAACTTGGTGCATCTAAATTTTCGCCTGCTTTTACTTCAATCGGAATGAGTTCGCCGTCTTCGTTTTCTATCAAAAAATCAAGTTCGTAGCGACCATTGTCGAAAGGAAAGTAATTGATTGTCAGTTCTTCGTCTAATAATAGTTGCTGAAATACATATTGTTCGGTCAAAGAGCTTTTAAATTCTTCAAAAACAGCATCGCCATCAACAATCGTTTTTGCTTTGAGTTTCGACATTGCACCGAGTAAACCTAAATCGTTGTGATACAGCTTGAAAACCGAAAAATCCTGATACGAAACAAGCGGCGTTCCCGCTTTGGTAACGGCAAAAACTTTGTGCAACAATCCCGCATCGGTAAGCCACTGAATTGCCAACTCGAACTCTTTTGCTCTTGCACCTTCTTTCAAAACAC
>JAIRTU010000062.1 GCA_031254735.1 Bacteroidales bacterium
CACAACTTTTTCCCTGAGATGCGGAAGCGGCATTGGTTGTATAACCCAATTTGTTGATCGCTTTGCACAAATTGTCGGGAGATGTTTTTTCGGCGTTGTAAACTATTTTTACTTTTGCCGTAGCCAAGTCGTAACTCACCGTTTTCACTCCTTTTTCGTAAGCAATATTGCTTTCGATTTTGTTTTTGCACGCCTGACAAGTTCCATTTGTCTGAATAACTACTTCCGACCATTTTGTCGGGGTCTGTGCATTGGCGGCTGTGGCAATCATCATCACCAAAACCACACATACTGATTTTAATACATTCACTTTCATTTTTTGGTTATTAATTTAAATTTATATAAGATTATTTCAATGTTAAACGAAAACCTGCATATCCCATTGCCCCGCTGATGGGCGCCCAAATCATGGAAGCATCAAAATATTCCCCGAAAGGATTTTCTGCCGCAACAATGGGGTGATGCTGTTTGTAGTTGGTAAAGTTTTCAACGCCAACGTAAATTTCGATATATTTAAACCTTTTGGTTATCTGTGCATTAAACGTTGCAAAAGTCGGAGTTTCTTGGGGCAGACGATATATTTCGGGATTCATGTGCGTATCGGGCAGGCGTTGCGAACCGTGAATTTGAGCCGTAACATTGAATTTCCATTTTTCGTGTGCGGTTGCATAACTCACATTTACAATTCCTTTGTGCCGACTTGCCAAAGGCTTGTCTCGCAATATGCCGTCTATGGTTTCTTTTACCCTGTTGTAACGATATGCCAAAGTCAACTCCAATTGCCGTATCGGATAGATAATCAATTCTGCCTGTGCCGAATGCGAATACGATTTTCCGTTCAAATTGTAAAAATACACATTCCGAATATCTCTGTCGATGTCTACAATAACTTGATTGACAAAATCGGTATAGAAATAATCCACAATAAACGAACATTCTTTATTGTTGATTTTGAACGTTTGGGTAAAGCTGATTCCGGCATTCCATGCTTCTTCGGCTTTGAGTTTTTCGGTTACGGCAAATTGTCGCGAGCTAGTCATCAAAGCGGTATTTTCTATAAAAACATTCGGACTTCGATAGCCTTTTCCCGCCGTAGCACGAAGCGAAGACGACTCTCCGATTGCCCATTTAGCGTGGATTCTCGGCGTCCAAAACAATCCGTACAGATTATTGTAATCCAAACGAAAACCGGCAATGGCAATAAATTTTTCTTTGAAAATAAAACTGTATTGACCAAAAATTCCCGGAACAGATTCTTCCCGTTTAAAGGTGTTATCATTAAAATGTTCGTTGTAAACGTCAATCTGATAACTCAATCCCGCATTTATTTTATGCTGCTTTTTACTGTCGATAAAATTTTCATAAAAAGCATTGGCATAACCGCTGATTTGTTGAGCATTATAGGTATTCAATCCGTAAAAAGAACGATAAGAATGAACGGTAAACGAGGCGATGGTTCCTATGCTTTCATCTGCACCTTTCAACAAAATACCATTTTTAGAAATGACATTAACTTTATGATTTTCAACACCGATGCCGTAAGCGTTGTTGGTATCTCTCGGCAGAGATTCCGAAAAATTTTTCTGCCCGCCCTTGCGGGTATCATACAGATACGATACCATGGTACGTCCTTCCATTTTTCCCGGTTTTTGATAATCCCAACGGTTCATAAAATTGACTTGCGTACTCAACGGACTGTCTAAAAAACCGTCTTTGTTATGGTCTAATTTCAACGGATTATTCTCAAAATGAAACAAAAACATCGTACTTGCATGTTCTTTTATGCCGATACGTGTGTTGAAATTGAGTTCGGATTTGAGCATGGTGTTGAGAAAGACATTGAGAAAAAGTTTCTCTTCGCTGTTTTCCGGCTTTTTGAAATTAACGTCAATTTGACCTGTAATAGATTCATAACCGTTTATCACCGAAGCCGTTCCTTTGGAAACATTGATAGATTCCATCCACGAACCGGGAACGTACATCAACCCGAAAGGAGTAGACAAGCCGCGAATATACGGTGTGTTTTCCAACATCAATTGGCTGTAAACACCCGCCAACCCCAACATCTGTATTTGTTTAGCCCCTGTAATGGCGTCCGAATAAGACACATCGACCGAAGCACTGCTTTCAAAACTCTCCGAGAGATTGCAACAGGCGGCTTTTCGCAGCCCTTCGCCTGTGATAACCTGCGTAAGAATCGGGCGGCTTGAAATATACGAACCCTCCAATGCAGAAACCGTAATGCCTTTCAAATCAATGGCATTGCTCAATATGATTTTAATATTGTTATCACCTTTTTTAATGGTTAATGTATCTGTTTGATAGCCGATATAACGAACCACCAACCGACTGTTGTTTTCCACAACAGAAATACTGAATCGCCCCTCGTTATCGGTAGACGTTCCGATTGCAGTTCCCTCCCATTGCACGGTAGCACCCGCCAAAGGGGTCAAGGTTTGAGAAACGCTGTACTCATAAACCGTTCCTCGTATGTTTTGCGATTGTACCGAAGCTGTCATACATATAATCAGCAAGACAGGTAAACTTATTTTTTTCATTTTTTATTACTGTTTAAAATTTATAATTGTTAAATGATAAATAATGTGCAAAATTTACATTTGCACAACAAAAACCCTTAGGATTTCAAGAGAAGCTAAGCGTAAAACAGCAATTGATGCGAAAAGATAAGGAAAGAATCTCCCGCAGGCAATAAAGGCGGTCTTTCTTTCCGAGAATCGGAAATGTTTGTTTTGTGTAAAACAGACAAACAGGTTTCTCTCCACAACAGGTGAAACAGCACAACAGGAGAATTTTCCAACGATCGTACTAATTTATCGTATTGAAAAGAAACATATTTTGAATTGATTTTAAAAAATTGATATTTCGAGATGCAGCACTGCTGTTCGCAATGTGCCGGAACGACGTCGAAAAAAGTTTCTTCGGAAAGATCGTCTTTTTCGGAACGACAACAGTCATGTTGCGTGGTTGAAGCCTGTTTTTTGTGATGATGTTTTGTCTCGGACGTTGTACAGCAATCCGATTCTTCAAACAGAGAAACGCTCACCCGGCGGCAACATTCGCAATGGTGCAGCGAAAAACCAATACCTCCGCTGTATGCCAAAAACAGCACCAACAAAAATACGGATATACACTTACGGAAGATATTCATTTCTCTATTTTTTTTGCAAAGATACAAATCTTTTTATTGCAACCACACAAAAATACACAAATTTCATTCCGAAACCAAAATAATATCTACCAACTTTGTTATTTATCAAACAAAAACATTGTTCAAACATTGTG
>JAIRTU010000074.1 GCA_031254735.1 Bacteroidales bacterium
CGAACTGCCATACGCTTGGCTTTGCACCTCTTGAAACAGCCGCAGGAAGACGTTTCGGCTTTCACTTCTGCCATTTCGTCTATGCGAAACGAGATATTTCACTGTTCGTGTTGCCACAATATTTCCGACAATGAACAGTGCGATATTTGCGGCAATCCTCAAAGAGACAGAGCGTTGGTATGTGTGGTTCAGGATATTCGCGATGTGATAGCTGTAGAAAACACACATGCTTTTCGTGGGCTTTACCATGTGTTGGGCGGCGTTATCTCGCCGATAAACGGCATCGGAATACAGGAGTTGAACCTGCAATCTCTTTTCGACAGGCTTTCGTCTTCCGACATCCGGGAACTTATTCTTGCACTTCCCGCCACCGCCGAAGGCGATGCTACGGCGTATTATATCTTTAAACATATACAATCGCAAGCCCTTACGACAAGAGTTACCAACATTGCCAGAGGGTTGTCGGTGGGCGATGAATTGGAATATGCCGATGAAATAACATTGAGCCGTTCGCTTATTCATCGTGTTGATTTTGAATTATCTATCATGAAAAAATAAAATAATTGTATGAGATTTGACGTCCGGGATTTTCTTTCACAGGGCTTTATCATTACGGTGGTTGTCGTTATGATGATGATGCTTATTGAGTTTGTCAACACAAAAACACAGGGCAAATTTCTTGTTTTGATGAAAAAATATCCCAATCTGCAAATTCTCTTTGCCGCTCTGCTCGGTCTGGCGCCGGGTTGTGTGGGCATATTTGCTGCCGTTTCGTTGTATACGCATCGGTTGATAAGTTTTGGGGCGTTGTTGGCGGCGGCTATTTCTGCCTTTGGCGATGAAGCTTTTTTGATGATGTCGCTTATTCCTTTGCAAACCGTTTGGATTTGTGTTGTTCTGTTTCTTTTGGCTGTTGTGTCGGGCTATTGTGCCGATTTTTTCTTGCGGAAAAAAACCGGACAATCGTCTGTTGCGTCGGGTCATGATTTTGAAATGCACCCCGAAGACCATTGTCATTCGCACCAAAAAGAGGTTGGAGATGTTCGGAAAAAAACTTTCCTGCACAGGATACTGTTGGCGGTGTTTGCAGGATTTTTTATGACAGGTATACTCGTCGGATTTTTGGGACACGAACATTCTTTTTCCGACACTTTTTCGCTTGCCTCGCCTCACGCCGAATGCCAACATACACATAACGACAATCCCAAACACGAAGATTGCTGTCAAGAACACCCTATTCACAATCATGCACATTCGCCTTTTGAGGGAGAAAATCTTATCTTTTTAATTGTCGGACTTTTAACCTTGACGTTATTGCTGTTGGTAAACGATCATTTTCTGGAAGAACATATCTGGAATCATGTTATCAAAAAACATTTCTTGAAGATATTTCTTTGGGTTTTGGCAATTATGCTGTTGGTAAAACTGTTGGGTTTTCTTGTTCCGATCGAAACATTGAGTTATCATACAGGGGGAAAACTTATCTGGTTGATGATAGCCTTACTCATTGCACTCATTCCCGAATCGGGTCCCAATTTGATTATCTTATTCCTGTTTATCGATGGAATAGTGCCTTTCAGCACGTTGTTGGCAAATTCTGTCTTGCAGGAAGGACACGGCGGATTGCCTCTGATTGCCGAAAATCCCAAGAGTTTCCTCCGACTGAAAGCCATTAAATTTGTGCTTGCTCTCACCGTTGGAATGTTGGGTTACGCCATTGGCTTTTGAAGATGAATTTTTATTTTTGTCCAACCCGGGATTTTTGAGATTTTTGAGATCAGGCTCTGTTGTGTCGTTATTTGCGTTATTATTCACTATTAGTTATCCGTTATTCACTAAAAAACCGTATTGTTTTGCGTTCTTTCTTTATAATGATTATTGCATAAAGCAACAGGATAAAGGTATTGATAATTATTGTTGCGGTGCGGGTGTGTTGCCCGAACACATCGAAAGGAATGACAAAATAACTTATTCCAAACAAAACCAAAGATACGAGTACATAGAACATTATCTTTTTGAGGTTGTAGGCAATCGGATAAAATTTCTGTCCTGTCAGATACGAGGCGACGGTCATGGCGAGGTAGGTTATCAGATGTCCCCACGCCGCACCGATATAGCCCACCGTCGGGATTAATATCCAATTGACCGCAACGGTAATTATCGCCCCGCCCACCGTTATATAAGCACCGTATTTGGTTTGTCCGGTCAACTTATACCAGATAGACAGATTGTAGCAAATCCCCAAAAACATATACGCCAACAATATAATCGGGACTATCGGCAGCCCTTCGTGGTAGGGTGCGCTGACAAAGTATTTTATAAAGTCAAGATACATCATCACCGCAAGGAAAATGAACGTACAGATAATCACAAAATACGTCATCACGACAGCGTAACCCTGTTTTGCGTCTTTTTCTTTGTATAAAGAAAAGAAAAACGGTTCGGCAGAATAACGAAACGCCTGAATAAAGAGGTTCATAATCACCGCTATTTTAAAGCACGCCGAATACACGCCCACATTGTGCATCGCAATATCGTCGGGCGACAGGCTTTTTATCATAATTCGGTCTATCGTCTCGTTTACAATGCCTGCAAGCCCCAATATCAACAATGGAAACGCATATTTAAACATGCGTTTGAACAACACAACATCGAACCGGAGACGAATTTTCTTTGCCGTAAAAAACAGTATGATAATCTGTACAATCGAGGCGATGACATTTGCAATGAAGATATAACCCACTCCAACTGCCGGATTATATATTGTTTGGAAAAAAGAAACTCCGATACCGTGCTTTATCATCAGCGGGCAAAACCAAAGGAAGAACAGATTGAAAAAGATAGTTATTCCTATATTAATCAGTTTAATTCCGGCAAATACATAGGGTCGGTTTTCTGCTCGCAGGCGTGCAAACGGAATGCTGCTTACGGCATCTAATCCCACCACAACAATAAACCACCGAATATATTCGGGGTGAGACGGATATTCTAAAAAGACGGCAATGTTTTGCGAGAATATCAACCCCAACACAACAAAGAGCGAAGACGTTGTAAGCAATGCCGTTAATGCCGTCCCGAAAACGCGATTTTTATCGGCTTCCATGCCCGAAAAGCGGAAAAAAGCCGTTTCCATGCCGTAAGTCAGTATCACCAGCAGCAAGGCAACCCATGCGTACATCTCGCCCACAACGCCGTAAGTGGCGGGATTGGTAAAGATATAGGTGTGAAAAGGCACTAATAAATAATTGAGCAAACGCCCAATAATGGTTGTAACGCCGTAAATAGCCGT
>JAIRTU010000125.1 GCA_031254735.1 Bacteroidales bacterium
TTTATATTCATTATAAGTTATTATTATTCACAATGGAAACAGTACTGATAGCGTCCGATCATGCCGGATTTGAAACAAAAAAACAGATAAAACACGTTTTGGAACAACAAGGATATACGATTAAAGACTTTGGAACGTTTTCTGAGGAAAGTATGGATTATCCGGATACGGTTCACCCGTTGGCGGCAGAGATAAATGCCGGCAATTTTCGGCGAGGAATTATTCTTTGCGGGTCGGGAAATGGCGTAAATATTGTTGCAAACAAATATCCTTTTGTCCGATCGGCATTGTGCTGGACGCAGGAAATCGCTTCTTTGGCACGCAAACACAACAACGCTAATGTGGTAGCTGTCCCTGCTCGGTTTGTCGACAAAGAAACGGCTTTGGAAATTGTTGCAACCTTTCTGCACACCGACTTTGAAGACGGACGGCATGCACAAAGGGTGGAAAAAATAACATCGGGATTTATTCATAATTAATAATGAGAATATTAACTGTTTTTTCAAGGATAAATATTTCCCGAAAAAAACAAAGAAACACTACTAAAAGTATATGACTGACAGTGATTTATTAATAGCCAAACTTGAACAGTTTATCAAGACGCATTACAAGAGTATTCTTGTGAGAGGAAGTCTGTTGTTTGTCGCCATTTTTTCGGTTTTGTTTATCGGATTGGCGTTGTTTGAATATTTTGCCTATTCCGATTCGGTGTTGCGGGCGGTGCTGTTGTTTTCGTTTATAGCAACCAACACCTTTGTTTTGGTGTTTTTGATTATCCGTCCTTTGCTGAAAATTGCAGGAATGGGAAACCGCCTTTCTTACGAAGAAGCGGCACGGATTATCGGCAGACATTTTCCCGAAATTGACGATAAGCTGCTCAATGTCTTGCAGCTGAAAAACATGGCACAACAGGGCAGAGCCGCAAGCATGGAATTGTTGCTGGCGTCTATTGACGAAAAGATCAAACAGGTTCGTCCGTTTCGGTTTCAAGCGGCGGTCGATTTTCGTAAAAATCTGAAATACATAAAGTATGCAGCCGTTCCTGTTTTTGTCATCGCAACGGTTTTCATTTGGGATTCGCATGTTTTCACCGAACCCACGCAACGAATTGTCAATTACAAACAATATTACGAAAAACCGTCTCCCTATCATTTCAGACTTGAAAACGAAGACCTTACGGCTTTTCAGAATGAGAATTTTACGGTTAATGTTCAGGTGGAGGGCGATGAAATTCCGCAGGAAGTCTTTATTGAAGTCGGCAATGCAACGTACAAATTGCAGCAAAACAGCAACACGACTTTCAGTTATGAATTTAAAAACTTGCAACGTGCAACCGATTTTCGGTTTGTTGCCGAAGAAGCAGAATCGCAGCCTTATCGGATAGAAGTCTTGCCCAAGCCTTTGCTGATTAGCTTTTCCATGTATCTGGATTATCCTTCCTACACGGGAAAACCTTCGGAAACCATTGATAATCGCGGAGATGTAAGCGTTCCGCAAGGGACAAAAGTTACATGGAAATTCAATTCCCGCAATACGGACGAGATAGTTTTTTCGGTGGAAGACCAAACGGTTTCTTTGGACGCAAGCAAAGACAATGCTCAACATACCTTGCGTTTGATGCAAAATGTATCGTATACGGTTTCCAACAAAAACCAATACATCACCAACAGCGATTCTTTGCAATATTTTATCAATGTAATTGCAGACCAATATCCTGCAATAGACATCATTGCGATCAACGATTCGGCATTTATCGACCGTTTTTATTTCAAAGGAACTATCGGCGATGACTACGGCTTTACCAAATTGCAGTTTATTTATACCATTTTTGACAAAAATAATAAAGAATTAAATCGGAAAACATTGGATATTCCTTTTCACCCGGCAATCAATTTGCAGGAATTTTATCATTATTTCGATGCTCAAACCCTGAATTTAGAGCCGGGACAAACGTTGGAATATTATTTTATGGTGTGGGACAACGATCAGGTGAACGGTGCAAAATCTTCCAAATCGAGCGTGATGAGTTTTTCCATGCCGACATTGGACGAAATTCAACGGCAATCGCAATCTGCCAATGCTCAAACACGTACCGAATTGGATAAACTGCTCAAAGAGAGTGAAAACATTCTCAAAAGCATAGATGACCTTAAAAAGAAAATGGTAGACAAAGCACAACCGTCGTGGCAAGAGAAAAAACAAATGGAAGACTTGCTTAAACAGTTGCAGGATATTAAAAAAGAAGTCGAAAACATCTCGCACGAGCAAGAACGCCAACAGCAAATTGATGAACAGTACAACGATTTGGACGAACAAATTCTGGAAAAACAACACGAAATACAAAAACGTTTCGATGAACTGTTCAGCGATGAAATGAAGATGATGATGCAAGAATTGCAGAAACTGATGGAACAAAACATCGACCGAAACAAAATGAACGAGATGCTGGACAAAATCAAGTTTAATTCGGAAGAACTTAATAAACAGTTGGATCAAAATCTGGAACTGTTCAAGACGTTGGAAGTGGAGTCTAAAATGGAAAATATTATTTCCAAAGTAACTCGCTTGGCAGAAGAACAGAAAAAATTGGCGGAACAAACGGCTCAAAAAGAAAGCAATACCAACGAGATCAATCAAAAACAACAGGAAATTAACGAAGAGTTTAAAAAGACACAACAGGAATTGCGCGAGCTTGAAAAATTGAACAAACAATTGGAAGAACCTTATAATCTGGACAAAACAAAACCTTTGGAAAGAGACGTTGAAAATCAGCTTCAACAGGCACAAGAGCATTTAGACAAAAAACAAAAATCGAAAGCCGCCGAAAAACAGCAAGAAGCCGGAGAGAAAATGGACGAGCTGGCAGAACAAATGGCTCAAAACATGTTGGAAGAACAAATGGAAGATTTGGGCGAAGACATCAACAGCCTGCGACAGGTGCTCAATAATATTATCCGCACTTCGTTTCGTCAGGAAGAATTGATGCAGGGAACTGCCCAAACCAATATTCAAGACCCTGCCATGCGAAATATCATTCAAAATCAATTCAACATGAAAGACAATCTGAAAATGATAGAAGATTCCATTGCTGCGGTCGCTCGCCGTCAAAGTATGGTAGAACCTTTTATCACAAAAGAAGTTACCAAAATCAAGCAGTCGCAGGAACAGATTATGGCGTTGCTCAACAATACCCAAGAGCCTACGCTTCAATATTATTACAGAAACAGAAATTCGCAAATTGCTTCCAAACAGCAGTTTGTAATGACTTCGCTGAACGATTTAGCCCTGATGATAGCCGAATCGATAAAGAAAATGCAGGATAAAAAACAGGAAGGCGACGCAACCTGCAAAAGCGGCAATTGCCGAGGCAGCAAAAGCGGCTCTAAACCAAAATCGGGAGCGAAATCGGCTAAGTCGATGCGAGAAATGCAGGAACAACTCAACAAGCAATTGGAAGAAGCCCGCAAGAAAATGGAACAAGGCAAAAAAGACGGCGGACAGAAACCCGAAAACAGCCCCGGCGGTCAACAATCGTCTATGAGTGAACAGTTTGCTCGCATGGCAGCACAACAGGAAGCTATCCGCAAGATGATGCAGGAATATCAGTCCGAACTCAAAAAAGAGGGAAAAGGCATGGGCGGCGAAATAGACAAAATGCTTAAAGAAATGGAACAGACCGAAAAAGATTTGGTGAATAAAATCATCAATCAGCAGACAATCAACCGCCAGCAGCAGATATTAACCCGCCTGTTGGAGTCTGAACGAGCCGAACTCCAACGCGAGAAAGAAGAAAAACGCGAGTCGAAAGAAGCAAGAGACTTACAGTCTAATCCTCCGGCATTTATCGAGCAGCAACTCAACAAGAAGAAAGAAACCGAACTCTACAAAACCATTCCGCCTACATTAAATCATTTCTATAAAGATAAGGTAAACTCTTATTTTTATCACTTTGAAGGGAATTGAGAAAGGATAAACGATCTGTTGTTTCGTCAATGCTTTCCCTTGTCCAACCCCGGGATTTCCGGGATTAACAGGATTAGTGTGATCAATATAATTTTTTAAAACGACGTCTTCGGGTAACGCCCCGACGTCTTCAAGTTCCTCGAATGCTTCTTCGGGAAAGTGGAATTGTTTCTGCTTTTCCGACAGGCAATTCATAAAGTTATCGACCCAACGATAAAATTCAATGTCTTTGCGTGGGATATAATTAGGATTACTCATAATAAAAATAATTTTACAGTTGAAAATATTAATAAAATAATTGTACAAAACAACAGAATATTAGCAGTATACGTAAAATATTTTGAAGTATACGCCAAATGTTCCGGAGTGTACGCTAAGTGTTCCGGAGTGTGCATCAAAATTTCGGTATTATCTCCCGCAGGGAAAATATTATTCGACAAGAAAAGATACGTCCTTGCGTTCTCTTCTGCCGGAGGCAGCAGAGAACATGCGTTGAAATCCGAACGTGTAAACGTGTTTGCTAAATTCATTGTCTCTATTAAAAATTATGCCGCAAAGATACACTTTTTTTTTAATAATCAACAATTAATTGATAACTAATAGTGAATAACTGATAACGAATAATAATATCGCTCTTTGTCGGTTTCATCGATGCTTGTCGATAAATTCGTTCGGCTTAGGCTCCGGCTTAGCCGGAATATTGTCGGAACGATGATTAATATAATGAAAACCAAACCTTTGAGGTTTGTGAAACCTCAAAGGTTTAAGCCCGGTCATTGAGCGAAGTCGAAAACATTCGTGCATTCGCCGGCAAAAAATAAGATTTTGAGTAAGGGGCAATTCATTGACTCAACCGGACAGTAAAAAGGCAGGCGGAGCCGGAGCCTTGCAAGGGGTTATCCATATTGAAGTCCTATCGGACTTCTCTTGTGTCTCAACATGTAAATAAAACCGGCTCCTCATTCGTTTTATTTAGATCGGGGGATCGGTTTTTGTGCTGTTGAGGTGGATCGTGAATTATTTATTTGCGAAAAAAACAGGGAAATTCGTCAAAAACCAAAAAATTTATGTACATTCGCATATCTAAAATCCGAAGATGAGAACAGACAATAATTATTTCATATACAATGCATTTGTTGTTAACGAAGG
>JAIRTU010000128.1 GCA_031254735.1 Bacteroidales bacterium
TTTCCGAGAAAAAGGCAACATCGTTTTCGCCGGGAGAAAACAAAGAATCGATAAGAAACAAGAGATTTACGCAATTTTCAAAATCATAACCATAATAATAAATATCCATTTTGTTGAGATACAAGCCCATATTGCCCGGTATATATTGCATGGCACTGTCTATCGATATTAAGGCAAGCTCTGCACCGCCGGCAGACTGATATGCCCAAGCCTGATAAAGATAATAAACAGGATCGTCTCCAAGCAGCTCTATCAAGGCGTATATCTGCTCAATGGCTTTGTCGGGCAGCCCTTGCACAATGGCACTCTCTGTCAGATAATACGTACTTATCCGCTTTTGCCGGGGGAAAGAACGGTCGAACTTCGCCGTTAGAGCCTGCATGTTTTCGTAGGTATCCGTAAAACTCGCCAAACGCAATTCCATGGTGCGGGCATAGAGATTGTCTTGCATTTGCGGCATCAGCCAATACATAAGGCTGTCTGCTTCTTCGTATTCTTCGGCAGAGATAAGATAATTGACTTCTATCAATTTGTTGATGTTGATTACCTCGTCGGTGTAGATGTTGAGGTGATTGTACAGCTGCTGCCTGTAATTATCACTCCAATATATCCCCGAAACAACCAAGAAAGCGTCCGAAATACGTATTTGTCCTTTTTTGACGTTCAACGTCCAATCTTCGACCGACACGCCGCCGTTATAATAAATCCTGAATAGGATATGCGGTTTGTTGTCTTCGCGGTAAAACTTCAAAAAGCGGAAATCCGCACCGTTTTTCACATTCTTCAAAATCAGTTCTATCGGATTTTCGGCGTTGTGCATAAAACTCAAAGCCTGTTCTTTTTCTTTGGCATTGACAGTCATATCCGTCAAAATCCGTCTTTCAAACTCATCATGGTCAAAGGCGTTGATTGCGGTATTCGCATTGCCGTACCTCATTTCTTTCTCGACAGTTTTTGCGAAATCGATAAAAGCCTCGTCGGGCAGGTCTTTTTCTTTGCAAGCCGTAAACACAAGGCTGCACAATATCCACAAGATAAACAGTTTCCGTATTTTCATCATCTATTGTTGTTCATTATTATTTCTTCTAATAATTTGGCATTATTATCATTTCTCAATCATCTCTACAATCTTATCGATAGCCGCATGCAGTCCTTTGGTATCTTTTCCTCCCGCTGTGGCTAAAAAAGGCTGTCCGCCGCCGCCGCCCTGTATCCATTTGGCAGCTTGGCGAATAATAACAGAGGCATTGTTGCCCTGCTGTACCATATCATCGCTCAATGCCAGAGTGATATTGGGTTTATCTTCAAAATGAGTTGCCAATATCATCACGCTTTTTTCATGATAATTTCGCAATTTGAAAGCAATATCTTTCAACAGATTGGGGTTTTCGTCTCCCAACACTTTCAAGACATGCAGCCCATGCAGCATTTCGAACTTTTCCAAATAATCTTTTTCCAATTGAGCGGCTTTTTCTCTCCGAAAGTTTTCTGTTTCTGCTTTCAGGTGTTCGTTTTCCTGTATTAATTTTTGCAGATTGAGAATGATATTCGGAGTATTGTTGAACATCGCTTTTATCTGTTCCAAATCGTCTTCCATATTATCGACATATTGCAACGCCGATGTTGCCGTAACAGCTTCAATACGACGAACGCCTGCCGCAATAGCGGTTTCGGATACAATCTTGAACAGACCGATATTCCCGGTGGCACTCGCATGCGTTCCTCCGCAAAATTCGATGGAATCTCCAAAGCGAACAACGCGAACCATGTTTCCGTATTTCTCGCCAAAGAGAGCCATCGCACCCATTTTCTCCGCTTCCGCAACAGGAATGCAGCGATGGTCGTCAAGAGGAAGATTTTGTTGTATCAGTTGATTGACCAGGTTTTCTGCCTTGCGAATTTCTTCGCGGGTCATTTTCGAGAAATGAGAAAAGTCAAACCGCAAGCGTTCCCAATTGACAAAAGAACCTTTTTGTTCCACATGAACGCCCAAAATCTGCCGCAGGGCGTAATGCAGCAAATGCGTTGCGCTGTGATTGTTTTCTGTCAACGTTCGTTTTTGCCTGTTTACTTCCGCAACAAATTCTGCCGTTATGTCTTCGGGAACAGATTCTGCAATATGAATATGAAGATTGTTTTCTTTCTTGGTCTGCCGTATCTCGATGCGTTCTTTTTCGGTGTAAATAACGCCGCTGTCTCCAATCTGTCCGCCCGCTTCGGCGTAAAAGGGCGTTTGGTCAAAGATGAGTTGATAATACTGTTTGTCTTTGGTGCTTACTTTGCGATACCGCAATATTTTCACCCGAGCGGTCGATTGATCGTATCCCAAAAAGGCGGTTTCTTCATTAGTCGGAGAAACAATTACCCAATCGTCGGTTTCTTGCAAAGCAACCGCACGCGAACGTTCTTTCTGTGCCGCCAATCCTCTGTTGAAAGCGTCCATATCTACCAAATATCCTTTTTCGCCTGCCATGAGTTGGGTGAGATCGATGGGAAATCCATACGTGTCGAAGAGTTCAAAGGCAAAGTCGCCATTGATTATTTTTTCGCCGGAATGAGCGGCAATATATTGCTCAAAACGATGAATCCCTTGCGAAAGGGTACGCAAAAACGATAGTTCTTCTTCCTGTATCACCTTGCCGACAAGGGTTTGCTGCTGTTTGAGTTCGGGGAAATAATCGCCCATCACCTCCACCAGCACAGGCACTAAACGGTAGATAAAAGGTTGGTCGAAGCGAAGAAATGTAAATCCGTAACGCACGGCACGGCGTAAAATACGGCGAATGACATATCCCGCACCTGTATTGGAAGGCAACTGTCCGTCGGCAATGGCGAAAGAAACCGCCCGAAGATGATCGGCGATAACACGCATGGCAATATCCTGCGGTTGGTTTGTGCCGTATGTTTGGTTTGCCATTTTTGCAATCTGCTGAATATACGGCTGAAAAACATCGGTATCGTAGTTGGATTGTTTTCCCTGCATAATCATACACAGCCGCTCGAAGCCCATGCCGGTATCGATATATTTTTTGGATAAAAGTTCCAATTTTCCGTTAGCGAAACGTTGATATTGAATAAAAACCAAATTCCATATTTCTATCACCAACGCATGATCGCTGTTGACAAGGTCTCGTCCTTTTATCTTTTGTTTTTCCTCTTTACTCCGAATGTCGACATGTATCTCCGAACACGGACCACAAGGACCGGTATCGCCCATTTCCCAAAAGTTATCTTTTTTATTCCCGAATAAAATATGACTTTCATCAACAATATCTTTCCACAGATTATAGGCTTCCATGTCTTTTTGCGTTCCGTCTTTTTCGTCGCCGCCAAAAACGGTAACATACAAATCGTCTTTGTTGATATGAAGCACTTCGGTCAAAAACTCCCAACTCCAAGCAATGGCTTCTTTTTTGAAATAATCGCCAAACGACCAATTGCCCAGCATCTCAAACAACGTATGATGATAGGTGTCTTTTCCCACTTCTTCCAGATCGTTGTGTTTTCCCGACACTCGCAAACATTTCTGCGTGTCGGCAACGCGATTGTGCTGTGCGGGAGAATTGCCCAGAAAGATGTCTTTGAAACGGTTCATTCCCGCGTTGGTAAACATCAACGTCGGGTCGTTTTTTACAACCACAGGAGATGAGGGAACAATATGATGTTCTTTTTGTCGGAAAAAATCCAAAAACGCTTTGCGTATGTCAGAACTTTGCATGTGTAACTATCTGTTTTAGTATTTTGTTTAATAAAAAAAGAATACATTCCCCTTTTCAGGGGCAGGGTGCAAAGATACGAAAAATTGCATTATTGTAAGCTCTGCATTTTTCGCACAAAAACATAAGCCGCCGACAGTTTCCGTCGACGGCTCATCGATAAAATTATTTTTATGTTTGCAATTACTGCATAGGAACTTCTATTATCAAAATGCGTGCCTGATCGGAATTTGCCGTCAGGCGTATTTCCGCAACATCTTCTATGCCCATTCCGTCACGGTGATACAGGGTTTGGTCGCCTGCCGTAAATTCGCCCTCAACCACCATGACAAAAATACCGTTTCCCGCTTTTTTTACTTTGTATTCAATTGTCTGCCCCTTGTCGAAAGTCCCCATATTGAACCATGCGTCTTGATAAATCCACAAACCGTCATCGTTTTCGTTGGGATAAAAAATTTGAATAAATTGATTTCGTACAGAAGCAAAATCGAACTTTTGCTGTTGATAACGCGGTTTTACGTCTCTTTGGTTTGGAAACACCCATATCTGAAAGAAATTCACGGGCTTGTCGGCATTGGCGTTGTACTCGCTGTGTGTTATTCCTGTGCCGGCACTCATCACCTGCACCTCTCCCGATTGAATAACCGCAATATTGCCCATGCTGTCTTTATGCTCTAATGTTCCGTAAAGCGGAATGGAGATAATTTCCATGTTGTCGTGCGGGTGCGTTCCAAAGCCCTCTCCGCCCACAACAATATCATCGTTGATCACTCTCAATTTGCCAAAATGAACCCGATTCGGATCGTAATATTCGGCAAAACTAAACGTATGATGCGTATCCAACCAACCATGATCAACATGTCCTCTTGTTGTGGCTCTGTATAATGATGTCTTCATCTTTTTGATTTTTTAGTGAATAATAATAACAATAACGAAAAAGCGGCGGAAAAATTATATCGGTCAGTGGTTAAAGATAACCGGTAAGTTACGCATTTATGAAACGAAAAAGCGTAATTCGTAATTGAAAAAATCACCGTGTTATTCTTTGCAAAATTTATTTTATCTTTGCCGGCAGAATAATTTTAGATATGGACACATACAATTTTGATAAGATAATCGATCGGCGGGGAACGTTTGCGGTGAAGACCGATTTGTTGAAACCGCTTTACGGCAATGAACATCTTCTTCCGTTGTGGGTGGCGGATATGGACTTCGAGACGCCTCCTTTTATCGTTGAGGCGCTGAAACAACGTTTGGAACATTCGATCTTCGGTTATTCGATAGAGCCTGCCGACTACAAGCCCTCTATCGTTGATTGGATCGCCGACAGGCATCAATGGGATATTGAAACGGAATGGCTTTGTTATATTCCGGGCATTGTCAAAGGGATAGGTTTTGCGGTGAATGTCTTCACGCAATCCGGCGAAAAGGTGATTATTCAGCCGCCGGTGTATCATCCGTTTCGTTTGGTGCCGGAAGCCAACATGCGAGAAGTGGTTTACAATCCGTTGATCTTGAAAGATAATCAATATCAGATGGATTTTGAGCATTTGGAAAAGGTGATAGACGACAAATGCAAGCTCTTTATCCTTTCCAATCCGCACAATCCGGGCGGAACGCTTTGGGATAAAGACACGTTGAAGACATTGGCGGATATTTGCAAAAAACATGCTGTCGTGGTGGTTTCGGACGAAATTCATGCCGATATGACGCTGTATGGAAAGCGGCATATCCCTTTTGCGACGGTTTCGGCGGCGGCGGCAGACAACAGCATTACGTTTGGCTCGCCCTCCAAGACATTCAACATGGCGGGCATTGTGAGTTCGTATGCCATTGTTCCCGATAAAGACATTCGAGACCGTTTTTTTGGGTGGTTGGAAGCCAATGAATTGACTTATGCCAATCTGTTTGCGACCCTCGCCTCAATTGCCGCCTATCGACACGGAAAAGAATGGTTGAAACAGCTTTTAACCTATTTAGAAAGCAATATCGCTTTTGTTGAGACGTATTTGCGTGAGCATATTCCGCAGATAAAGATGATAAAACCGCAGGCTTCGTTTTTGGTTTGGTTCGACTGTCGGGAGTTGAACCTGTCGCATCGGCAGTTGGT
>JAIRTU010000159.1 GCA_031254735.1 Bacteroidales bacterium
GCAGTTTTGGGTATTGCAGTGTTTTTCTGGTTTTCTTTTCATCAAAATGGAACGTCATTATCTTTGTTTGCAAGAGATTTTGTGGTAACAAGCAAAATTCCGCCCGAAATATGGCAAGCAATAAATCCGTTTTTCGTAATTACGTTAACTCCGCTTGTTATATGGTTATTCAACAGATTGCGAAACAAAGGCAAAGAACCTTCCACACCCAAGAAAATTGCGATAGGTATGGGTATTGCCGCTTTGGCATTTGTATTTATGACAATTATTTCTCATATCGCCAACTATCCATCGGGAACTGAATTTAGAGCATTGAACGATTCTATAAGTGAAGCTATGAAAATAGGTCCCTGGTCGCTTATCGTATTGTATTTCTTCTTGACGGTGGCAGAATTGTTTATTTCTCCGTTGGGATTATCTTTTGTTTCAAAAGTAGCGCCGAAAAACTTATTGGGTCTTTGTCAAGGCTTATGGCTTGCGGCAACAGCGGCAGGAAATGGATTATTATGGATTGGACCATTGTTGTATAACAAATATCCTATTTGGATATGTTGGACAGTATTTGCCGTTTTATGTGTGATTTCTATGGTGGTGATGCTTTCCATGGTAAAATGGCTCGAAAGAGCAGCTAAATAAGATAACAGCCGACAATATCAAATCAGCAAGTCTCTTCGGAACTTGCTGATTTTGTTTTTCCGGTTGCCTGATCTTTGGGGAAACTGCCGCATAATAAGCAATAAATGAATTTGATGTGCATATTTTTTGTAATTTTGCAGCATGGTTGAAAACAAAGGCAGAATATTAGCTATTGATTATGGCAAAAAGCGTGTCGGTATTGCAGTTACCGACAACTTTCAGTTTATTGCCAACGGTTTGACAACGGTTGAGACCGCAAATATTTTTCCTTTTCTAAAAAAATATCTTGCCGAAGAACAGGTTGTTCTTTTTGTGGTGGGAAAACCAACGCAGATGAATTACCACGATTCGGAGGCGAGCAAATACATAGAACCTTTTGTTGTCAACCTGAAAAAAGAATTTCCCGCCATTCCCATAGAACGCATCGATGAGCGTTTTACCTCAAAAATGGCGTTTCAAACCATGATAGATGCCGGTCTGCACAAAAAAGCAAGGCAAAACAAAGCCCTTGTCGATTCCATAAGTGCAACCATTATTCTGCAATCGTATCTGGAAAGTATTACTCACCAATCAAAAAAGACAAATTCATGATTTTACCTGTTGTTGTATATGGAAGTGCCGTATTAAAGAAAAAAACGGAAGAAATAACTCCGAATTACCCTCGGTTGCAAACGGTTATCGCCGATATGTACGAGACGATGTACAATGCAAGAGGCGTTGGCTTGGCTGCGCCGCAAGTCGGATTACCCATCAGCCTGTTTATTGTTGATTCTACCGCTATGGAAGAGGAAGAAAATATTGATAAAGCGGTAAAACAAGTGTTTATAAATGCAGAAATCATAGAGCGAAGCGGAGAAGACTGTCTGTACAGCGAGGGGTGTTTGAGCATTCCCGACATTCACGAAAACGTTATTCGCAAGCCGAAAATCACCATTCGTTATGTGGACGAACATTTTGTGGAACATGTAGATACTTTTGAAGGAATGCCCGCAAGAGTGATTCAACATGAATACGATCATGTTTTGGGCATAACATTTATCGATCATCTTTCTCCTTTGAAAAAAACATTGTTGCGTGGAAAACTCAACGATATTTCCACAGGAAGAAAAACCACGTTTTACAAAACAAAATCGGAAACAAACAAATGTTGAACTTGACCTTTTGAATACTTAAATTGAACAAATAACATAAACTATTTTATCATGAAAATGTGGAAAAACAGTACAGCAATAATGGCAGGTGTGTTGGTAGCATGGGCGTTTGCCTCGTGTTCGACATCGAAAGACCAATTGAACAAACAAATTGCGAAAGCAGAACAGGAAATTGCACAGCAATACGACACGACAAAAATGAACGAGTTGATAACCCTCTATCGGGATTACGTTAAACGTTTCCCCACCGACAGTTTATCGGGCGAATATCTTTTCCGTTGGGCAACCACCGACATGGTGTTGGGAAAAGGTGCTGACGCTTTGCGCGATTTTGCCAATCTGATCAATCTGTTTCCTCAACATCGCCTGCTGCCCGAAGCCTATTATTACAAGGCTCATATCTACGAGAACATTATGTATGATTTGAGCATGGCAAAAATGGCTTATTACGATTTTCTGACTCGTTTTCCCGAACATAAGCTGGCAAAAGACGCCACTTTGTCCATTCAGTATCTGGGAAAATCGGCGGACGAGATCATTGCTTTTTTTGAACAGACCTATTCCGATACTGCCCAACCAATACAGTAATTGCGCGTGGATATTTATACCGACATCAATCAGCTTCCTTATATCAAGTACGGAATTGTTTCTGTGGGGACGTTCGACGGCGTACATGAGGCTCACCGGATTATTTTGGCAGAAATGGCTTCTTTTGCTCATACATCGGGCGGAGAGTCGATAGTGTTTACATTTGCTTCGCACCCGCAAAAGTTGATTGATCCCCAATATGATATTAAAATATTAACCACTCAACAAGAAAAGAATTGTTTGTTTGAACAAATGGGCGTCAATCATGTTGTTTATCTTCCTTTCGATTGGAATATTGCGAAAATGTCCTATATTGATTTTATAGATATGCTTTCTTCAAAAATCAAGATAGCGGGGATTGTGGTGGGCTACGATCATGGTTTTGGCAGAAACCGAGAGGGAAATATTGCCCGATTGCAGCAGTTGGCAGACAATTATCGGTTTGAATTGGTCGAAATACCCAAACAGACCGTCAACGGAATGAATATTAAATCTTCGGTTATTCGCGATGTGATAAAAAAAGGCGATATGCTTTCTGCCAACCGTTTGCTGGGATATGAATATTCGATAGAAGTGCTTGTTTGCGGTGTTGAGCCGCATGCGGCGGCGTCCAATCCCGAAAAATTGCTGCCCGCCGACGGAATATATCCCGTAGAAATAGACTGCCGGAAAAAGACGGTGGAAATAAAAGCGGGGAAATTTTATCTTCCTGACGAAGATATGCTTTTTGCGATGAGAAAAAAAGATACTTTTGTTGTAAAATTTATTGGGAACAAAACAGCTGTTGAACCGTCCCACGATGTTGCATTTTAATTTTTAATACGAATGAAACGGAAAGATCCTTTTAAAAAAATACGTCCCTATTCCGATGAAGAGTTGCCTTATGCGATCAATCGCATGTTGCAAAGTCATGGATTTATCAGTTCGCTGATGAATTTCTTGCCCGAAGAGCCGCTCAATCCATTGATCCGCAAAATACGGAAAACAAAAACCTGCTACGATTTTCAAAAAGATATTTTCAGCAAGATATGCCAGACCTTTATCGACAGAAGTATCGACAGCCTCACGGTTGCGGGTTTTGACAAGCTGGACAAAAACAAATCGTATCTTTTTGTTGCCAATCATCGCGATATTATCATGGATTCGGCAATTATGCAGGTGTATATTCTTTCGCAGGGCGTAAAACCCTGTTTGAGCGGAATAGGCGACAATCTGCTGTCTTCCGACATTTTGAGCGATGTTGCCAAAGTGTGCAATATGTTCACCATTACCCGTTCGGGAACGGCACGACAGATAGTAACAAGTTCGCAGTTGGTGTCGCAATATATACGGGAAAGTATTGTCGAAAACCATAATTCGGTGTGGATTGCACAACGCAACGGACGTACAAAAGACGGCTTGGACAAAACCCAACAAAGCGTGTTGAAGATGTTTTGCGCCAGCGATCGCAACAGCGATATTTACAAAAGCATCGAACCTCTCAATATTGTTCCGCTCACCATTTCGTACGAATTTGAGCCTTGCGACCAGATGAAAGCACGCGAATTGATACTCACCAACAAAGGGAAAAAGTACGTAAAAGCCCCCGATGAAGATTTTAAAAGTATGACAACAGGAATTTTTGCTTACAAAAGTCGGGTGCATCTTCAATTTGGCGAGCCGCTGAACGATTTTATTGATCACAGCCTTACTTTTTCCAACGACAACGAGAAGATACAGTACCTCTGTTCTCTGATAGATCGGCAAATGTACAGGAATTATCGCCTGTGGCCCAACAATCATATTGCGTACGATATTTTGAACAACACTACCGAATTTCAGAATTATTATTCCGAGTTTTCCAAACGCGACTTTGTGAAACATATCCGCAAGCAAGCCAATATCGACGACGTCAGTTACGCAAAGATGAAGCAAATGCTCTATACCATTTATGCCAATCCCGTAAAAATCGCCATGAATAAATAACCGATGACAGTGAATAACGAATAGTTAATAACGAATAACTAATAGTGAATAATAACGCTGTTTCGTGCATGCGTAACTAACCAAAAATAGTGATTAGTGGTAAGTTGTTAGTGATCAATAGTTATTTACGCATTGACGCAACGCCGGAGCATAACTAATCATTTATCACTATAATATTTTCCCTGCGGGAGATTTTAATAGTGGTAAGTTGTTAGTGGTAAGTGGTAAGTGGTTAATGACGCATTGACACAACGTCGGAGCATAACTAATCACCAACCACTAACCACTTACCACTAATCACTGTTTTTTCGTTACGGAATAATTGCACTTTGGATTGCACTCCAAGGTCCCTTTTCGCCGCGGGTGTTTTCCCACCGAAGGGCGAAGTAGACGGTCTGTCCGCGTTCGTGTCCTTGAAATTCGAGGGTGAGCGGCGTGTGGGTGTCGAATACCGAATGGTTTAACTCACTGATGTCGATAACCGGCACATCGCTGATTGCCCAACATATTTCTGCACCGTGCTGTCCGGCGGGTTTCGCCTTAGACTTCTTTTTGCCCGCATCGTAAAAGTTGATGATCAGGCGACGTAACGTACCGCTGTCGACGTCGGAGTCGGGGAAAGTGGTAGCCACCGGTGCGGGCGTTCTTGACGGATTGGGCAGCGCAATACCCATAGCAGTAAGGTCTTCGGGCGTTACGTGTACGTTGCTTTGCAGATTTTT
>JAIRTU010000206.1 GCA_031254735.1 Bacteroidales bacterium
ATCCTCGTTCTTGATTATATTTTTAGTAACTTTGTACCGTGACAATCGGTTTTGATATTTTGTAAACAGAGACAGTAAAGATGAATAAGCTATTTTCAGGAACAGGGGTTGCGATGGTAACGCCATTCAAAGAGGACTTTTCGATCGACTTCGGAAAGATAGGTGCGTTGGTGGATTATCTGATAGCCAACCGCGTTGATTATATTGTGGCGCTGGGAACTACCGCCGAGACGCCTACACTTTCTTTTGCCGAACGGAAAAAGATTTTGGACACTATCGTAGAATCGGTCAACAACAGGGTGGCGGTGGTGGCGGGCATCGGTTGCAACAATCCTGTTGAGGTGAAAGAGCAAATCGAATTGTTTGATTTAAGCAAAATATCGGCGGTGTTGTCGGTAGCACCGTACTACAATCGTCCGCAGCAGCGCGGATTGGTGGCTCATTACAAAGCTGTTGCACAGGCGTGTTCTTTGCCTGTGATTGTCTACAACGTCCCTGCCCGCACAGGGGTGAATATCGAAGCCGCTACCACGTTGCAGATTGCCAAAGAAGTCCCCAATGTGATAGGCGTGAAAGAGGCGTCGGGCAATATGGCTCAAATCATGGATATTATTCATCGGAAGCCGGACGGTTTTTTGGTGATCTCCGGCGACGACGCTATTACGCTTCCGCTGTTGGCGTGTGGTGTGGACGGTGTTATCTCGGTGGTTGCGAATGCTTTTCCGCAAGAATTTTCTACTATGGTGCGTTTGGCTTTGCAGGGCGATTTTGCCTTGGCAAGAGCTATTCATTATCAACTGCTCGACTGTGCCAATGCCTGCTTCGCCGATGGAAGTCCTGCCGGAGTGAAAGCATTTTTGCACGCCAAAGGGCTGATCGACGATTATGTGCGTCTGCCTTTGGTGCAGGTGAATGAACAGACGAAACAGAAAATTAACTCTTTACTCAATTTGTAAAACATGGAATACAACGAGATCATCGCAGCCTTCAACAAAAAACAATATTCGCCCATTTATTTCCTGATGGGAGAAGAACATTATTTTATCGATAAATTGAGTACCTATATAGAAACGCATTTCTTCACGGACGAATCGGCAAAAGATTTCGACTTGGAAATTCTTTACGGACAAGATGTGTCGGTCAATCAGATTGCCATTGTTGCCAAACAATACCCGATGACGTCTACGCATCGGTTGGTTATTGTTCGAGAGGCACAGGAGGTCGGCAAAATTACGCAGTTGGCAGAATATATGAAAAATCCGCAGCCGCAAACCATTCTTGTGCTTTGCTACAAAGAAGCCAAATTTGCCGCCAACACCGAGATGTATAAGGCGATGAACAAAAACGGAGTTATTTTTCAGGCAAAGAAAGTCTACGAAGACCATTTGCCGAAATATGTTCGGGAGTTTGCCAAAGAAAAGAATTTGAAAATGAGCGACAGTGCCGTCAATATGCTGGTGAGCAATATCGGCGTGAACCTGTATCGAATAGATCATGAATTGGAGAAACTTATCAATATTGTGGCTCCGGGAGAAGAAATAACGCCGCAGATTATTGAGAATTTTATTGGTATCAGTCGAGAATATAATGTTTTTGAATATGTGTCGGCGGTGGTTACACGCAACTACGAACGTGCAAACAGGATTTTGCATTATTTTTCAAACAATCCCAAAAACTTTGAAAAGGGAACGGCAATACCCAATCTGTACCTTGCCTTTTTCCGTTTGATGCAATATCATTTCTCGGTGGACAAGAGCGAAATGTTTATGAAATCGCTGGGTGTGTTTTGGAAAGATGCACGACCCTATATGCAGGCGGCTTCGTATTATTCTTTCGCACGAATAGTGAACATTATGCACCTGCTTCGCAAATACGACATGATGAATAAAGGGTGGGGAGGCAATCAAACCGAAGAACCCGAACTGTTGAAAGAACTTACTTTTCAAATATTCAAATCGTAACTTCGGGAAACTATTTTTATAATAAACAAAATACATGAAATACATAGCAGTAACAGGATCGGCAGGATTTATCGGCAGTTGTATGCTGGCAAAACTGCACGAAGTCGGTCTCGGAAATATTGTTGCCGTTGACGACTTTTCCAAAACAGAAAAAAGCAACAACATCGCTCAAAAATTATCTTTCATCACGAAAGTAGACCGCGACGATTTTTTTGCATGGGTAGATAAACATCATTCTCAAATACAAACCATCATTCATCTTGGGGCGAGGACAGACACAACGGAAACGCATTGGGAGATATTGAACAAACTCAACCTGAACTATACGCAAGAAGTGTGGAAAAAATGTTCCCTGTATCAAATACCCCTGATATATGCCTCTTCGGGTGCGACCTACGGCGGCGGAGAATACGGATACAACGACAGTCATGAGCTTGTGGAAAAGCTGCAACCGCTCAACCTGTACGGAGTTTCTAAAAACGAGTTTGACAAATGGGCGTTGCAGCAGCCGCAACAGCCGCCTTGTTGGGCAGGATTGAAGTTTTTTAATGTTTATGGTTCAAATGAATATCACAAAAAACGCATGGCTTCGGTTATCTTTCATGCTTTTAATCAGATGAACGAAACAGGAAAAGTAAAGCTGTTTCGTTCGCACCGCCCCGACTGCAAAGACGGCGGACAATCCAGAGATTTTGTCTATGTGAAAGATGTGGTTGATGTGATTTGCTTTTTAATGGAGAAAAAACCGCAATCGGGGCTTTATAACTTGGGAACAGGAAAAGCGCGTTCGTTTCTCGATTTGGCAAAAGCGACATTCAAGGCAATGAACATGCCCGAACAGATTGAATTTGTCGACACGCCGGAAGATATTCGAGATAAATACCAATATTTTACGCAGGCAAATATGCAGAAACTAATCGCTGCCGGTTACACCAAACCTTTTACTTCGCTCGAAGACGGCGTGAACGAATACGTGAAAGAATACCTCATCAACAATAAATATTATTAGACAATGGCAGCACACAACGATCTGGGAACAAAAGGCGAATCGGAAGCAAAAGCCTTTCTTCTCCACAACGAATACGAGGTTTGGGATACCAATTGGCATTGCGGAAACTACGAAGTAGACATCATCGCAAGAAAAAAAGATACGCTTGTGTTTTGCGAAGTAAAAAGCAGGACGTCGGCGTATTTCGGAGAGCCGGAATCGTTTGTCTCCAAACAAAAACAACGCAACCTTATCAAAGCCGCCGCTATCTATGCCGAACGAAAACAGTGGCAGGGCGATATTCGTTTCGACATTATCTCTGTTCTTTTCTTTAAAGAACAAACCACAATAAACCACATCGAAGATGCTTTCGGTTGCACGTGGTAAAAGATTTTTTT
>JAIRTU010000218.1 GCA_031254735.1 Bacteroidales bacterium
TGATAGGCTCGGTGCTGACGATTATATTGCAATCGTCGAGTGCGACCATGGCGTTGACGATTATTTTGTGCAGTCAGGGGGCGATACCTTTCGAGATAGCGGTGGCTTTGGTGTTGGGCGAAAATATCGGGACTACCGTTACGGCAAATATCGCGGCAGCCGTCGGCAATATCTCGTCGAAACGAGCCGCACGATCGCACTTTATATTTAATGTAATAGGAGTTATCTGGGTGCTGCTTGTTTTTCGTTTTTTCCTTTCGGGAATAGAACAACTGACCGTCTGGATCGACGGAGTATCGCCTTACACCTCGGCGGCAGCTATTCCGATAGCCTTGTCGTTGTTTCATTCCACGTTTAATGTGCTAAACACCTCTGTGTTGATATGGTTTGTGCCGCAAATAGAACGTCTTACCAAATATCTTGTCAAAACAAAAAGCGATGATGAAGATGAAATATTCAAATTGGAATACATCGATTCGGGCTTTATGAAAGTTGATGAAATTGCCATAGAATCTGCCAAAAAAGAAATACAGGTGTTTGCTCGTCGGGTGGATAAGATGTTTGGATTTATTCCTGTGTTGCTGGATTTGAAAGAAGCCAAAGAGTATCAATCTGTGCTTAAACGTGTGGAACAATATGAAGGTATTTCCGACCGTATGGAAATAGAAATAGCCAATTATCTCACTCGTGTTTCTGCCGAAGGGCTTTCGGAAGAAACTTCCTGTCGAGTTCAGGGTATGTTGCGAATTGTGGATAATCTGGAAAGCATCGCCGACCAAAATTTTCAATTGGCAAAATTGATAGATAATAAAAATGAACAAAAAATATGGTTTACCCCCGAAATGCGGGAGAAATTGACCGAAATGTTTAATCTGATACGTCAGGCGTTGAAAACGATGATGCATAATTTGGAACTTCCATACAAAACCGTTGAGATAGACGAGGCGTTGAATATAGAAAATGCTATCAACCACAAACGCGATAAACTGCGTACACAACATCTGGAAGACCTTAATAAAAATGTATATCCTTATCAAACAGGTATCGCTTACAGCGGAATGTATGCCTTGCTGGAAAAATTGGGCGACCATATTATTAATGTTTCCGAAGCGATTGTAAACGCTAAATATACCACAGACGAAAGCCTTTTCGCCCCCTCGAAAATAGAAGACCTTACCGATGATGACCAATAAATTGAAATCTGTCGGAATATTTTGCGGCTCTCGAAAAGGAAACAACTCCACCTTTGAACAAGCCGCCACCGAGTTAGGCAAAATAATGGCAGCCGAAAACATACGACTTGTTTACGGCGGCGGCGGCATAGGGTTGATGCAGTCGATAGCAGACGCCGTCTTGGAAAACAACGGAATGGTAACAGGCGTCTTGCCACATTTTTTAGATAAACAGGAACTCGGACACAGCGGCGTTACCGAGATGATCATGGTCAGCTCGATGGGCGAACGCAAAGAGAAAATGGCAGAGCTGTCCGATGCTTTCATCGCGTTGCCGGGTGGATTTGGCACATTGGACGAGCTTTTTGAAATGCTGACCTACTCCCAACTGACACTGCACAATAAGCCGATCGGCATCCTGAACACCAACCGCTTTTACGATCCGCTGATACAGCAAATAGAACGCATGCAAAAAGACGGCTTTCTCCACGAAAAACATCAACAAATGCTCATTGTAGCAGATCGTCCCGCCGATTTATTGAAGAGGATAAAGCTTTTTTGGCAGGCATAAAATCAATCGTAAAGCAAGGGTGAGCCAGATTGGATAAAAAGCAGTGTTGAACAGTTGCGGCAGCAACCAAAACCCCGCTAACAACACCGCCAAACACGCCAACAACACATAAAGGACTATTCGGTTGGTCTTTCGCAGATGTATCAACACCCAAAAGAATAGCGGATTTGCCCATAACAAATTTAAATTGTCTTTTGTGGCATTGTGATCGGAAAGAACCGCCAGATAAAACACCAGCAACGAAAGGATTGCCACCGCCGCAAACAACAGTATATCGAACGCTTTGGCGTAAAACTTCTTTTTCCATTCCAAAAAACTCAACAGGGCAGTCAAGGCAAACAATAGCCAAAACAGCATATTGGGAGAGAAAACGGTAGGTTGACTATGCGGATACATTTCTTCCAATATAATTTGCTTCGACAGCGTCAGCACGTTGGAATCGTTTACCAAGGCGCAGGTATCAAATTGGTTCATCAGGTCGTTTGGCAGATACATATAGTCAAACGTGGATACTTTCCTGTCAGACCGCATGCCCAAAGCAATATCAATTCCAAACCTCCACCATAAAAAATGCTGCGTATACGGATAAAACAACTCCCGAAAGGTTTGGCTGTTCTCCGAAAAGCCGGCGGTTTGGTAATGGCGATTTTGCAAGCTGTATTGCACCATGTCGCGGACGCGGGTAGCACAGTTATCTTCAAAAAAATCATAATTATAATACCTGTTTTCCGGCAGAGCGTTGCGGAAAAGCGTGTCCCACAGTATTTGTTTTTCTTCAAAAGTAAAATTCAAACATTGCTCGTACATGCTTCTTCCTTCTTGTGCGTATTCCCAAACAAAATGTTGATAGGTTGTAACGCCCAACATATACGGAAGCTGTCCTTGTGCAAATTTAAGGTAGAAATTGTCTGTGCCAAAGTCGAAAATACCCCAATTAAACACCAAGTCGATGTTGGAAGAAGTATCACAAACCCGCAAAGCCGTATGTCCGAATGTTTCAAAAAACTCAAAGCCCGCTCCGCAGGTAAGCACGCTTATACGAGTGTCTTTACTTAACTGTGCCGAGGCGAAATCGAGCCGGAAAAGAAACAGCAAACAATAAATCCAAACTTTTGAAATATATCTCATGACAAAATCTATAAATAGTTATCGTGGTGCGAAAGTACAAAAAATAGTTGTACAATTCGTCAAATGAGAAGTTGACGCACAAAAGAAACAACAAAACATAATCACATTAATCATATAAATCCCACAAATCACAGTTCAGACAATTAACCGGTATACCGCCGGTTTCACACCATTTCGTTTGGGTTGAGCCATTTGTCGAAATCTTCTTCCGAGACCAATTGGAGTGCGGCGGCAGCCTGTTTCAGGGTTAAATGGTTGGCATGAGCATATTGGGCAATTTTAGCCGCATTGTAATAACCGATATGCGGATTGAGAGCCGTAACCAACATCAACGAGTTGTGCAAATGTTGGTCGATCTTCTCTTTGTCGGCGGCGATTCCCTTTACGCAATGCTCGTCGAACGACAGGCAGGCATCGGCTAAAAGTTTTGCCGAAAGGATACCGTTGCAGGCAATCACCGGCATAAAGACATTCAATTGCAGATGTCCCTGCATGGCGGCAAAGCTGATAGCCGTGTCGTTGCCGACAATTTGAGCACAAACCATCGTCAGGGCTTCGCATTGGGTGGGGTTGACTTTGCCCGGCATGATGGAAGAACCGGGTTCGTTTTGCGGAAGATGAAGTTCGCCCAAGCCGCTGCGTGGTCCCGAAGCCAGCAATCGAATATCGTTGGCTATCTTTGTCAGGCTTATTGCCAATTGTTTCAACGCACCGCTTGTTTCCACAAAAGCATCGTGCGAAGCCATTGCCTCGAATTTGTTTTCTGCCTTTTGAAAGGTTTCGCCGGTAAAGGCATTGATATAATCAACGGTCAGGGCGTCGTAGGCGGGGGGGGTGTTCAGCCCGGTTCCTACCGCCGTTCCGCCCACGGGAAGTTGCGATAAATGGGGCAGTGTGTTTTCCAATGCCTTTATCCCGAACGCCAATTGCGAAGCAAACGCCGAAAACTCATCACCCAATCGCAAGGGCGTAGCGTCCATCAGATGTGTTCGACCAATTTTGATAATCTCTTTGAACGATACGGCTTTCTCTTCCAGACTTGCTTTCAAGGCGAGCAGACAGGGAATGGTTTTGTTTACCAATATTCTGTAAAGGGCTATCCGCATAGCGGTGGGGAACATATCGTTGGTCGATTGCGATTTGTTGACGTCGTCGTTGGGAGAGACGAACGTTGGTTTGCCGGTCAAAGACCCGCCCCGCAACACTTCCGCACGGTTGGCAATCACTTCGTTGACGTTCATATTGGTTTGCGTTCCCGATCCTGTTTGCCAGATGATAAGCGGAAAAGCATCATCTAATTTTCCGTCCATAATCTCATCGCACACCTGCGAAATAATTTCTTTTTTCTCAAAAGACAACACCGACAGATCGCAATTGGCACAGGCGGCGGCTTTTTTTGCCACTGCCAGGGCATAGATGATTTCCAACGGCATTTTCTGTTCTCCTATTTTGAAGTTCTGCAAAGAACGTTGTGTTTGAGCGCCCCAAAAGGCATCGTTTGGCACTTCGATTTCGCCCATGGTATCTTTTTCTTTTCGCATGCTGTGTTTTTTGTTTGGATATTATCTGATAAATAAAATCTTTCCCGCTTTCCGTTCTTTTCCGTTTTCGTCGTTGATAAAGACGAAATATACGCCTGTTGCCGCTCTTTGTCCGTTGAAGCGTTTTCCGTCCCAGACGGCAGTTCCGCCGTTGGACAATGTACGGTATACCAGTCCGCCATAGGCATCGGTGATTTTTACTTCGGAATTATCTTTTAATCCTTCTATGGTGATATAGCCGTAAAAATCTTCCCGCACAGGGTTGGGGAAAATCTTCAAATCGTCGTAGGTTTCTTTGGGGTCGGTGGCGGTATAACGGAAAGAGATCAAGCCTTTGTCTGTGCCGAAATAAACATCGCCTGTTTCTCCGTCAATTTCGATGTCCCAAATTGTGTTTGAGAGCAGAGGGCTGTTTTCTTTTGTGAAATGAAAATATTCTTTGTTTCCGTCGTTGGAAAACAGGAATACGCCTGTGTTTTGCGTGCCAATCCATTTGCGGTTTCCCGCGTCTACTTTTATACATTTGATGGTCTCGAAATTGAGCAATATCTCAACTATCGTATCCGACTCGGTAGAGGTGGTTAATAAAATCGGACTTGGGATAATGCTCGGATCGTTCAACAGACGTGCAGGGTAAGAATACACCCGCAATCCTCTGTCTGTTCCTATCCAGATTTTTCCGTCTTTATCTTCGTCAATGGCGTAGATGTAATTATAATCGCCGTCTTCGGCAACGGTGGTCTTGACCAATTTGAGCCATTTGTCGTCGGAAGTAACCAAAGGAGTGCTGTTGTTGTCAAAGAGAAACAACTCGGACTCTCTTTGGCACAGCAACCAAAACAAACCGCGACTGTCGATAAAGATACGTTCTATCATGTTGGCGTTGCTGTATGGTATGGAAAAAGATTTCCATGTGTTGTCTTTTGTTTTGACTATCAAAGGCGAGTTTGCCCACCAATTGCCAAACCATAAATTTTCCTGTTGATCAAATATCGGAGTGGTGGTGCGTGTAGAACCGTCGGCGGCATTTTCTAATAAGGAGTTATTGTCATTATACAGATTAACAAAACGGTTGTCCCGATATTCGAGCAGCCCTTGCACAAAAGACGTCGCAAACACAACAGAGGTGTCGAAAGGGTCTATGGTAATATCGGCAATTTCGGCAATGGCATGGTTGGTGATTGGGCGAAAGAACGCCCAACGGTTTCCTCTTTTCATGCTGATATATCCGCGACTCCAATCCGGCGTCCAATGGCTGGGGACGCTGTGTGCTGTTACGAGCTTCGATTTCTTCCAACTCATATTCGACACGCCGCCCGGAGCGGGACATGCAATACCGTATTCCCAAATATATCCTTGCGGAGCATGCATCAATCCGAGTTCTTCGCAGATAGCGTACAATACATTTTTAGCATCGAAAATGGCGGTAAATGCTTTGTAATATATTACGATCAAATCGTTGTTTGCAACTGTGCGGTTGGTATTCGGGTCTATTTGATACGACATGATGCCGTACCTTGTCCCCACCGTCAAACGGTCGAAAGAAGAACGGAGAAAATAATAGTCGTAATCGTTTCCGTATTGATCGAAAGTAATCAAAGTATCTTCTTTCCAGATAGAATCCGCCAAAGAATAGATACGGTTTACCGCTTTGGAAGCAACGGTATCGGTTTTCAAGACATAGACAAAATTGCCCAATGCCGCCAACTGTTTATATTGATTGGCGTTGGGAGTGATAATGTTGTTCACCCGCTTCCATGTGGTAAAATTTCGGATAAAAGGATTGTTGATTGTGTTTTCAAAAAGCCCTAAATCGGTGGCGGCATAAATGGTGTTGTTGGGTAAAATAATAATATCTTTTACGGGATACACTTGATTGCTCGCACTGAAATTCCATGAATCGGGGATAATTTTTCTCTTCAAATCAATAACCACAACGCCAAATCCGCAAGCCAGATAAGCATAATTTCCGTATGTATAAATGCTGTAAATGGTTTTATCGCCTGCCATGGCTTTGTTGTAAAGGTCGGGGATATTGTACACATTTCCATCGTGATACAGGTCGATGTTTGAATTTTCGTATGCAATCACCAGCGTTTTTGTCTCCTGACTTGCCCGCATACATTGAATGCCCACATCGCTCAAACCTTTCACCCTGTCGATATACGAAATGGAATTATCATTGGTATTGATACAGGCAATGCCTCCGCTTTTGGCGGCATAATAAATAAGGTTGTCAATACGGTCGAGGTCGCTGCCGTCGGTGTAGTTGAGATGTGTTTTCCATTCTCCAACCGCCACATCAAACTGAGCGACAGCAACCCAACGGCATGTTGAGAGAAAAAACAGCAAAATGATTATTCTTTTTAATTGCATACTCTTTGAAAATAAATCTATTATTGTATGATTGAGAAACTTGCTTTTCATCAATTTATTGTATTTGTGTCGGGATATTTGAATAGTTGTCCTTTCATAAATAAGGTTGACAAAAAAAGTGTTGAAAACTTCATTGTTGATAACTTTTTTCACTTGTTAAAATTTAATTTATTACTTTTGTCTTGACAGGTCGAACCTGTTTCTTTTGTTCCACTCTGAATGTCAGATGCCTCTAAAAACTCATAACTTACTTTTTGATTAAAGTCATAAAGTTTCATGGGTTCTCCTGCTTT
>JAIRTU010000248.1 GCA_031254735.1 Bacteroidales bacterium
TGCAAGAGTGACGGAGTATTTGTAATATCTCCCGCAGGGAAAATATTATTCGACAAGAAAAGATACGTCCTTGCGTTCTCT
This sequence comes from Bacteroidales bacterium, assembly GCA_031254735.1. Next base: position 82 of record JAIRTU010000248.1, read on the forward strand.
TCTGCCGGAGGCAGCAGAGAACATGCGTTGAAATCCGAGCCTGTAAGCGTGTTTGCTAAATTCATTGTCTCTATTAAAAATTATGCCGCAAAGATACACTTTTTTTTAATAATCAACAGTTAATTGATAACTAATAGTGAATAGTGAATAGTGAATAACGAATAATGCCACTCTAACGAAACGAAAGAGCGGCATTAACCGGTAACAATTGACAATTATTCTTTAATTTTTCAGCCACCGATCCAGCCAATCGAGAAATTCGCGATGCCAGATGATGGAATTTTGAGGTTTAAGCACAAAATGAGTCTCTTCGGGGAAATAAAGAAATCGACTTGGAATACCCTGTATCTGAGCCGCATTGTAGGCTTGCATGCCTTCGGAGTAAGGAATACGGAAATCGTTTCCGCCGTGAATGACCAAAATAGGCGTATCCCAATTCCCCACAAAGTTGTGCGGAGAAAACTCGTAACTGTGCGGCATCGGCTTTTGCCAATAAGCACCGCCAATATCGTGATTGGCAAAAAAGAGTTCTTCGGTAGTTCCGTACCAGCTTTCCAAATTGAACATTCCGCAATGTGCGATAAAAGCTTTGAAGCGTTTGTTGTGATTTCCTGCCAACCAATACACCGAAAATCCGCCGTAACTTGCACCCACCGCACCCAATTTTGTTTCATCTACAAAAGGCTCTTTGGCAACGGCGTCAATGGCAGAAAGATAGTCTTTCATGTTTTGTCCGCCGTAGTCCAGACTTATTTGGTCGTTCCATTCCTTACCGAAAGACGGCAATCCTCTGCGATTGGGTGCTACCACCACATAGCCGCGAGAAGCCATCATCTGCCAATTCCACCGATAAGAGAAAAACTGACTTACCGCCGACTGCGGACCTCCCTGACAAAACAATACGGCAGGATATTTTTTATTCCTGTCGAAATTGGGCGGTAAAATCACCCAAACCAACATCTGTTTTCCGTCGGTAGTTTCTACCCAACGTTCTTCCACCGAAATAGAGGCGGTGTTTTTCAATATATCTTTATTGATATGGGTCAATTGGGTTTGCGTGCCTTTTTTTATATCAATGCTGTAAATGTCGGCAGGACTTTCCATCGATTCGCGTATGCCTGTTAATGTTTTGGCATTTGCCAAGCCGACAGAACGGTAATCGTGCCGTCCCTGCGTTATTTGACGAATTTGTTCTTTGGCAATGTCCAAAGCGAAAATCTGATAGGTGGCTTTGAGTCCGCTGATAAAATAAAGTATCTTGTTATCTTTGCTGAAAACAAAATTATCGGCACTCTCTTCGTAATTGGCAGAGTAATTTCTAATTCTGTTTGTTTGGAAATTGTAAATAAAAATACGTTTTTTATCCGATTCAAAACCGTCTTCATGCATGCTACCCCACGCCAGCAAAGAACCGTCGGGCGAAAATACGGGGTCTACATCATAACCCGCATTGGAAGCAGAGAGATTTTTGGTGGTCTTATTTTGAATATCATATAAATAAATATCCGAATTGGTACTTTGGGCAAACTGTCGTCCGATCATTTTTTTGCAGGTGTAGGCAATGAAATTACCGTCGGGACTGAACGCAATCTCTTCCATTCCGCCAAAATTGGGAATCGGACATGAAGCATGTTCTCCTTTCATAATATCGGTAATATTATTCATCGAAGGATAATCGGCAACAAATATATGACTGTAAGAATAATCTGTCCACGCATTCCAATGACGATACATCAAATTTTCGGTTATCAACGCATTGGCTTTGGGCATATCGGGATAAATATCGTGAACGTCCCGGTCCATTTTTATGGTTTTGGTGAAAAGAATCCTGTTTTGAGTTTGAGCATATTGAAAGCCGTCCACGCCGCCTTCAATGCGAGAAATCTGTTGTTTTTCCGTTCCGTCCGGGTTCATTTCCCAAATTTGCATTTCGCCGTTTACCGGCATCAAAAAGCCGATTTTCTTACCGTCAGGTCGCCAAACGGCGTTGTACTCGCTGTACTCTGTATGGGTCAACTGTTGGTATTGTCCTCCGTCGATCGGCATAATATACAAATCGCGGTTTCCTTTATTTTCCGGCACATCATAATACGTAATGCCAAAAAGAATTTGTTTTCCGTCGGGAGAAACAGCGGCTTCGCTTACGCGACCAAGTTTCCAAAGCAGTTCGGGTGTGTAAATATTCGTTTCTTGTGCCGACATAGTCAATAAGGTATTAAATGCTATTACAAATGCTGTTAAAGATATTTTATGATTCATTGTACAATAAATTTTATAAGTTTCAAATGCTAATTTTATTTCAGAAAGCAAAAGTACTAATTTTTATCGTTGCCTTTGCCATTCGGGGCTGTGGTTTTTTATTTATCCTAAACAAAATTGTTGTACTTTTGCAGAGATATGACATACAAAGTACACAAAACAGCGGTAATAGACGAGCCTTGCTCTATCGGAGAGGGAACAAACATTTGGCATTTTTGTCATCTTATGCCGCATTGCACCATAGGGAAAAACTGTAATCTTGGTCAAAATGTGTTTGTTGCGTCGGGAGTTGTGTTGGGCGATAATGTAAAAGTGCAAAACAATGTATCTGTTTACGGCGGCGTTACCTGCGAAGACGATGTGTTTTTGGGTCCCTCCATGGTTTTTACCAATGTGATAAATCCCCGAAGTGCCATTGCTCGAAAAGATCAATACCAACACACACACGTCGGAAAAGGGGCAAGCATAGGGGCAAACGCTACCATTGTTTGCGGAAACACCATCGGGAAATATGCTTTTGTGGGTGCGGGTGCTGTGGTTACCCACGATGTGCCTGATTATGCGCTGGTAACAGGAAACCCCGCTCGACAAACAGGCTGGATTAGCCGCTACGGTCATCGTCTGCATTTCGATGCAGCGGGAAAAGCTGTCTGTATGGAAAGTAAGGAAGAATATATTTTGGAAAATAATCGGGTACGATTGCTTAATCATTAAAAAGAGATGAAAATTTTTGCATTGTTGGGTTTAGCGGGCTATGTATCTCCGCGACATTTGAAAGCTATCAAAGAAACAGGAAACCATTTGGCGGTGGCGCTGGATAAAAATGATACGGTGGGAATTATCGACAGCTACTTTCCCCAAGCGGATTTTTTCACCGAACCCGAACGCTTCGAACGTCATATCTACAAAGTGCAACACGACCCTCAAAAAACACCCATTGACTATTTCAGCATTTGTACGCCCAACTATCTGCACGATGCTCATATCCGTATGGCGTTGCGTAACAATGCTCACGCTATCTGCGAAAAACCATTGGTGCTGAACCCCTGGAATCTGGACGCCTTGGAGAAATTGGAAAAAGAAACCGATAAAAGAATCTACAACATTCTTCAACTGCGTTATCACCCCGCTATTTTGGCGTTGAAAGATAAAATCGACCGTGATACTTCGGAAAAAATATATGATGTGGATTTGACATATATTACAAGTCGCGGCAAGTGGTATCATTATTCGTGGAAAGGCGATGAAGAAAAATCGGGCGGATTGGTAACCAATATCGGCATTCATTTTTTCGATATGCTTACGTATATCTTCGGAGAGGTGAACACCAATCGGGTATATCATCGAAATGCTTCGTGGGTTTCGGGCTTTTTGCAGCTCAGGCGGGCGCGTGTACGCTGGTTTCTAAGCATCGATTCCGATTATCTCCCCCGCGAAACAAAGGCGAAAGGGCTAAGCACATACCGCTCTATCACGGTTGAAGGACAGGCTTTGGATTTCTCTTCGGGCTTCACCGACTTGCACACGCTTACCTATCAACATATTTTAGACGGAAAAGGATTGGGATTGGATTGTGC
>JAIRTU010000283.1 GCA_031254735.1 Bacteroidales bacterium
GAAAAAATGCCTTATCAGGATAATGATTTATTGATGGAAAAAGAAAAAAATCTGTCGGAAGCCGAAATCGGGTTTACCTTTGGAGAAGAAATTTCGGTGAATTACACATTGGAAAATTCGGGCGTTTGGGATACGCTTCCCGATGGTTCTCGCTTGTGGCGATTGGGAATATATTCCGCAAATGCGTATTCTTTAAATTTGATCTTTGATACGTTTTATATTCCTGCGGGGTCTAATCTATTTATTTATACGGCAGATAAATTGTTTGTCGGAGGGTCGTTTACCGAAGAAAACAATAATCGATGGGGAAATTTTGCTACGGCTTTGTTTCCCAATGATGAAATTGTGTTGGAATATTACGAACCGGCACACAACAAAGGTTTGGGGAAAATCAACCTGACAACGGTGGTACACGGATATAAAGATTTTTTCTTCAAACAGGGAATGTACGGCATTTCGGGCATGTGCAATATTGACGTCAACTGTCCCGAAGGAGAAAATCATCAACAAGCCAAAAGAGCCGTTGCGTTGATATTGAGAGGAGGTGCGGCACATTGTTCGGGAACATTGTTGAACAATACGGCACAAGACGGAACGCCGTTTTTCTTAACGGCAAATCATTGTTTGAAAGGAAATCTTTCCAATTGGGTGTTTATTTTCAACTACGAATCTTCCGAATGCGGGGGAACACAGCCAAAGACTTCTTATTCGTACAACGGAGCAACATTATTGGCTTCGCACAAGCATTCCGATTTTGCTTTGCTGCTTTTAAACGATACTCCTTCCAAAGAGGCAACGCCTTATTATGCAGGTTGGGACAGGCGAGATATTGCCGTGGCAAACACCGCAGGCATACATCACCCAAGAGGCGATTTTAAAAAAATATCGATAAACAACAATTCGGTAAGGAGTTCCAAGTGGGACGAGGAAGATACCGTTTTTCCCGACAACACGCATTGGGAAGTAGTTGCGTGGAGTAAAGGCACTACCGAAAGAGGTTCTTCGGGGTCGGGATTGTTCAACATCAACGAGCAACTTATCGGACAGTTGGAAGGCGGATTTGCCGATTGCACAGGAAATCTGCCCGACGGCGATGGCGATTGGTACGGAAAACTTTCCTACTCGTGGACAAACGGCAACAGCGACGATCGCAACCGTTTGGATTATTGGTTAGACCCGATAAACAGCGAAGTGGAAGTTTTGAGCGGATACGATCCTTACGGTACGGATAATATTGTCGGTTATGATATGACCAAAGATAAAATAAAAATATATCCCAATCCCGCAAACGACAAAATCAGTCTGGAAGCCGATATGGAGATATTTTCCTGTGCCATATATGCCGTTGACGGACAATATCTGGAAGAAATACCGATACATTCTTCGCAATCGGATATTTGGCTTAATGTGTATGTTACAGGGATTTATTTGTTGAAAATAAAAACAGAAAAAGGATTGATATATAAAAAAATAATCATTCAAAAGTAGAGTATGAAAAATAGATATATTGCAAAGGCGTCGGTTGTTTGTTTGTTGTTTTTTGTTTTGAACGGATATGCTCAAAAAGTGGAAACATCTACACATAAAGGTGCGGTAAAAAAATATGAGCAAGCCACCAAAGAATTGGCAAAAGGCAGTTATCAAACGGCTGTCGAATATGCAAAAGAAGCCTTAAAAACAGACCCTCAGTTTATGGAAGCCTGTATTTTGATTGCCGAAGGATATTCGTTGTTGAAAGATTGCAAAAATGCGTGTGAGTATTACAAAAAGGCGTTGGCAATACAAAAACATCATTCCAAATCCGGCAGAATGCACCTTTCTGCCGCTTACGAATTTATGAACTGCGGACAGCCGCAGGAGGCGATATATTATTTTGAAAAATATTTTGTTTTATCAGGCACAAAAGGCAGCGGCGTGGCATACAACAGCTACGAACTGTGTTTGTGGCGGGCAAAGATGATGCAGGATTCTTTAATTATCAATCCTCAAAATATAGGCAGGAATATCAATTCGACGTGGTCGGAATATTTTCCCTCGCTCACGGCAGACGAATCGGAGTTGATATTTACCGTTCTTCGTCCGAGAGATACTCGAACGCAATGTCTTACCTGCAAAGAAGAAGAAGATTTTTATGTGAGCAAAAAAGTAGAAGGTCAATGGGCAAAAAGAAGAGCCATGCGATATATCAACACTCCTTACAACGAGGGCGCTCAATCTATTTCTCCCGATGGAAGATACCTTATTTTCACAGGTTGTGAAAGAGAAGACGGCAAAGGAAGTTGCGATTTGTATTGGTCGAAACGAATTGGCGACAAATGGTCGAAACCCAAAAATTTCGGCTCGCCTGTCAACACAAGGTATTGGGAATCGCAGCCTGCTTTCGGATCGGACGGAAAGACAATTTATTTTTCAAGCAATCGTCCGGGCGGACTTGGCAATATGGATCTTTGGCAAACAACCATGATAGAAGAAGGCACGTTTAGTCAGCCTGTGAACTTGGGAAAAACAATCAATACCATGCAAGACGAATCTGCGCCGTATATCCACCCCGACGGCGTAACTCTGTATTTTGTTTCCACAGGACACAGAGGAATGGGCGGGCAAGATATTTTTTACAGCAAATGGCAGTCGAACGACAGCTGGGGAGAACCGATAAATATGGGTTATCCCATCAATACGCACCGACACGAAGACGGACTGTTTATCACCGCCAAAGGGGACAAAGCCTTCTTTTCTTCCGATAAAAAAGGCGGATACGGCGGCATGGATATTTATTGGTTTGAACTGCCGGAAGCCTTGCGTCCTTTGCCTGTTACGTATTTTAAGGGAAAAATTTTAGACAATAAAGATCGTACTCCTTTGGAAGCTGTTTTTGAAGTGATTGATTTGAAAACAAATAAAATGGTGGTTGCTTCTTCTTCCGATCCCGAAACAGGCGAGTTTTTGGTGTGCATTCCCACCAACAGTCATTACGCGGTGAACGCCGTTAAAGAACATTATTTGTTTTACTCGGAAAATTTTGAAATTGACGGACAGCATTCAAAAATAACACCTTACGAAAAAGATATTGCTCTCAAACGGATAGAGTTGGGCGAAGGTATTGTATTGAAAAATGTATTTTTCGATACCGATAAATCTGTTCTGAAAACAGAATCGCAAGTAGAATTGGATCGGTTGGTGCTGTTGATGCAGCAAAATCCCAATATGAAAATAGAAATAGGCGGACATACCGATAACGTGGGAAACAAAGAACACAATGCCGCTCTTTCCAAAAACAGAGCAAAATCGGTGTACGATTATTTGGTGAGTAAAAAAATAGATGCTCAAAGACTGACCTATCAAGGTTACGGATTTGACAAGCCCATCGCATCGAACGACACCGAAGACGGACGAGCCTTGAATCGCCGTACCGAATTTACCATTATCGGATTTTAATACATGGAATGGGACGATGCTTTAAAAGGATTCCGAAATTTTCTTCGTCTCGAAAAATCGCTGTCCG
>JAIRTU010000009.1 GCA_031254735.1 Bacteroidales bacterium
GCCCTGTGCGGGACTAATATTGCCGTCTCGGACAGCGATATGGACGGAATAAGAAATTTTATTGTAGAAAACAACATCAACATGCTGGTTGTCGGACCCGAACAGCCTTTGGTAATGGGCATTTACGATCGGCTCAAAAACGATCCTTTATGCAAAGATGTGGTGGTGATAGCCCCTTCGCAAAAAGGGGCAACATTGGAAGGAAGTAAAGATTTTGCCAAAGAATTTATGCAAAAATATCATATTCCTACGGCAAAATATCGCACATTCACCGCCGAAACGCTTAACGACGGCATTCTTTTTTTGGAAACCCTGCAACCGCCCTACGTGTTGAAAGCCGACGGCTTGGCGGCAGGAAAAGGAGTAATCATCACCGAAAATCTTCAAGAAGCCAAAAAAGAACTGCAAGAAATGCTCACTCAAAGCAAATTCGGAAAGGCAAGCCGTAAAGTGGTGATAGAAGAATATTTGCACGGTATCGAACTGTCGGTTTTTGTGCTGACGGACGGAAAATCGTATCTGGTTTTGCCTTCGGCGAAAGATTACAAACGAATCGGCGAGGGCGATACCGGCTTGAATACCGGCGGAATGGGGTCGATCTCTCCCGTTCCCTTTGCCGATGAGGTGTTTATGAAAAAAACAGAACAGCGCATCATCATTCCGACCATAGAGGGAATAAAAAAAGAAAATATCGAGTACAAAGGATTTATCTTCTTCGGATTGATGAATGTGGCGGGCGATCCCTATGTGATAGAATACAATGTCCGCATGGGCGATCCCGAAACCGAATCGGTGATACCGAGAATAAAAAACGATATGGTTGAACTGTTTCTTGCCGTCGGCAAACAGCAATTAAACACAAAAACATTGGAAATCGACCCTCAAACCGTCGCCACCATTATGCTGGTTTCAGGGGGCTATCCCGAAGAGTACGAGAAAGGAAAACGTATTTTCAATGCGGATAAAATTAAAGACAGCCTTGTTTTTCACGCGGGAACAACCCTCGACAGCAACGGCAATCTTTCTACTTCCGGCGGCAGGGTGATAGCCGTAACTTCTTACGGCAAAGATATTTCGTCGGCGTTGGCACTGTCGAAACAAAACGCAGAGATTATCTCTTTCGACAAAAAATATTATCGGAAAGACATAGGAGAGGACTTAATAAAATAGAGGTATGAAAAGTATACAGACCATTTTTTGCATAAGTATTTTTTTGTGGGTGTGTGTTGCGGCAAAGGCTCAACGGTTTAAAGGGGGGACGCATATCGCTCTGCTGGCAACGCAAGTAGACGGCGACGAGTGGGGCGGATACCGCAAACCGGGCGTGCTGGTGGGCGTTTTTGGCAATCTTCCTTTCGAGAAGAAAAAGACAAAACTGCAAATGGAGATAAATTACGCCCAAAAAGGCAGCAGAAACCCTTCCGGAGAGTCGTTTCGTTACCGTATTGCCTTACATCAGGTGGAAGTTCCTTTTCTTTTCGGGTGGAATTTCATGAAAGGATTTTCGTTGGAAGCGGGAGCGTCCTTCAATGTACTTGCCTCCGCCAAAGAGTTTTTCAACAATGAAGTTGTCCCTCCCGATGCGGGCGGAAGTCGCTTTTATCTCTTTGAGTTGGGCGGAATTGCGGGAGTGGATTATCTCATCAAAGAACATTTTGGCGTTTCTTTTCGGCTGAACTATTCGCTGTCTCCCATTGGCGAGGGCGCCATTCAACGAAACGGCAGAAAATTGAGCCGCTACCTGTGGAACAACGCCATGCTGTTCCGCTTTTATTATCAGTTTTAGGAGGGTATTTTTGTTGCTATTTCGCTGTCGTACCATCTGTTGGGGGGTGTGTCCGCATTAAAAGCACGGTCAAACAACAAATAAAGTTGTTCGTAGTGAATACCGTTTGTTATAATTGTCTTTAATTCGGAGGTTTGCAATGGTATGATTTTCATTCCGTTGATTTCTTTGCTGCCGTCCGAATTGTAATAAGGCATTTGTTTTCTTCCTCTGAAATCAGAAATGACATTGATGTGCAAAAATGTCGTAACAAACACAGCATAAGCGGTTTGTGTTTCGTTTTTCAATAAATATTCGCCCAAATGTCGAGAAACGGGTTCCATTTCCATTCTTCTTTGATTGGTATTGTCAGCTAATGTCAATTCGATCAAGAGGGTGTGTTTGGGATATGTTTCTGTTGCATCATATTGATACGCAATGTCTTCACCGCCTGCGGCATGTGTCTTTGGCAACAAATCGGCATCAAGCGACAAATTCATATAATCAAGTATTCGCCCCTGTCTGTTGCTTATTTTATACCAAATAATTGCGATTATGTATTCGAAAATTGTTGGAATAGTGGCATTGTTTGTTACGGCAGAATGAATATTATCATCGTTTCGAGTTTCAAAGTCGTCGAGCAACAACAATAATTTTTCATCTGTAAATTTGTTGTCAATCAGTTCATTCATACGTTTATGCCGCTCGTTGTCCACAAATTGTTTTACAGCCGAAAGCGAGGTGATTTTTTCCCCATAGCCGGTTTCCAATTTTGCAAACAGTTTATCTTCCGTAAGGTTGTATTTCGGTATAATTTTATCGATTTCAATATTCTCAAAAAGGTCGGCTGATGCTTCAAAAGCAATTTCGGAGAGACCGGGACATAATTCAAAAAAACATTTTGGAATGGTATCCAATTCTACTTTGTTGTCTTTGAAAAGAAGAATGTCGGCAGTGCCGAAATATCGTTTATTCAGGTCGAAATAGTCTGATAATGTTGCTTTTGCTTTGAAGAGATGCATTAATTGGAAAAATTCTTTTTTGAATTTATTTTCGTTTTTTGCATTGAAAATCGAATGTCTGTTTAATGTTTTTACTCCGTCTTTTTTGATTTTTGCTTCACTTATCGTATTGAAAAGATATTGTCGCCAATGTTTGCCTGTCTTGATTTTTTTACAGGCATTAAAAATTCCGAGAGCATTTGATTGCTTATCCAACGCATACAGTTTCAATTCTTTGTATAATTCAAAGTATGGTTTATCAAAAGTTCTGCTTTTTCTGTTCAGCCCAATTTCGCAAATCAAATCTTCCGTTACTTTGTTGCTCAGAAATAAATCCAATGCCCTTTTGTAATTATCCATTTGCATAAGTGTTTGAACAATAACATCTTCTTTGGTAGTTTTACTTGCTCTAATCTCTGCAATTTTTTTCAAAATGAAGTCAAATTTGCTTTCTGAAATTATCAAAGGCAGCAAAAAAGTAAATTCGTCATACGTCAGATAATCAAGTTTTTGCAGAGCCAAAATCAAAATTACAAAAGGGCGAATGTTGTTTTTATCAACTTTGTTGTGCGTTTTTATCAACTGCTTGAGATAAATGCAGCTGTCTGCCGGAATTTGCAACAAGTTATCTGTTTGAGAATATGGTTTTTTGGATATTTCCAACAAGGTTTCACCTGCTTTTGTGAGTTGTCTTCCGGCTGTAATCAATCCAATATCAACAAGTCCCGATGTTTTCTCGCGAGCATCTTTCGGTTTGTTGTTTGCTTCTTCCATTACGAAATTATGCCGTTTCATATAATCGTAATATTCGGCTTGTAACTTACTGTTTGAACCCCAATTTTCGTTTTTATGTTCCTGCCAAAATGCTGAAAGCAAGTTTAATTGTTGCTCGATTTTTAAATTAAACTCACGTGTTCGGAAACTTGTTGTTCCCATCGACCAACTGAAACTTTTGTATGACGGCATATTATTTTCGGTAATTTAAGATTAATACTTCGTTTGTTGATTTTGACCTGTCTTTGGTCCGGTAATTTGAATTTGCATAATTAAAATCCAGATTTACAACAGAATAGCGATTTTTGTTTTTTGTTAACCATTCCTGTAAAAATCGATTTTCTTTTCCTTTGCTTTTTATCACATTGGAAAGGGCAAATTTTATATTTCTTTCGGTTAGCATGTCAAGAAAATTCAACAGTTTTTTTTCAAACTGTTCATTCCATTTATTTTGTTCGTTGTAGGTTGCGCAAGTAATTAAATAGGGCGGGTCGCAATACACAAATGTATTTTCGTCCCAATCGGTATTATCAACATTATCAAAACTTTTGTTGTCGAAAACAAAGCGGTCTTCTTTGATTCTGTATATAAAATCAAAAAGTTTTTTTTGCATACATTTATTAAAATCTCGTTTTCCGATCGGTAAATTGAATTCTCCTTTTGAATTGAACCGTATCTGATTATTGAATGAAAAAACAATAATTACATACAGCAACAGATAATATTCTTCGTCTTTTCGTTTCAAAGAATTAAAATCCTTTCGCAAAAGCAGGTATTTTTCTTTGTTGTAAGGCATTAGCCCATTTGCGCTATCGCAGTTGTAAAAACTGTAATCGTGTAAATCCGACCTTGAAAGTTTGTATTTTTCTATGGTTTCAAAAATTTTATTAAAAATTGTTTCTTCGTCCAATTTATTAAACAACAGGTACAAATTTACTAAATTGTTATCCGTATCATTCAAAAGAACTTTTTCTGCATTTACATTTATTCCGACATTTCCACCTCCGCTAAACAGATCTGCAAAAAGTTTTACATCATTGGGAAACAATGGCAAAAGTTGGGGCAAAAGTTTATATTTTCCGCCTGAATAATTGAATGGCGAAGGTATAATTTTGTTATTTATTCTCATTTTACTTTGCAAAAAAATATTCGTTCTTCGTTGTTTTCAATATTCGATTTTCCTGTTGAAAATGCTTTATATGGTCGAGAATATACTTTCAGTTTTCCTTTTTTATCTAAAATTCGGTAAATGTCTTCGTCTTTGATTTTTGCATTCGAGCGATTGTTTCCTTTATTTGCCATATTATTATACGACAAAACAATGTAGCGTGTTTTTAAATTTGAGACCAAATCATCGAATGCATCCGTTGCTTTGTTTGTGCAGTAATCGCTTCTGCCCTCATTATCGTTAGCTTTGCAAGCAACGCCAAACACTTTCGGTTTATCCCATTTTACTAAATTTTCGAGCAAATGATACGCCGAATTGTATTGTCGCGAATTATACGGCGGGTCGATGTAGACTAAATCAGATTCCAATTTTCTCGCGAGTTGATTGGCGTCGTGGCGGTATATTTTCACATTGTCGAAAGCCTGTGCGTTGATCAACCGCAAGAGTAACGGCTGAGGTTTGATTGGTTTTTTTATATATGCGTCAAAATGTCCTACCGTATTTGCAAGTTTGTCAATATTGTAAATCAGTGTCGCCAGCAGAATATGATACTCTTTTGGCGTCAATTTCGGTTTCAGGTCTTCTATATTTTGCCTGATGTAACCGATACTTTTAGCAAGATTGTGTTCGTAAAACTTATCTCCGAAATTTTGCGAAAAATAATTTTCTTCAAGCCTGTCGGGGTTTAAGGTGTTGTATTGGGCAATAATGTCATTCAGTTTTTGTTCATTCCACTTGCCCGCCTCAAAAAAACCTTTATAAATGATGTTGTTTGAATAAAGTATGTCGTTGATTATTATTTGATTATATTTTGTAAGTGCTTGATTTGAAACCGATGCGGTACCTGCGAAAATATCCACAAAAGTATGTACATTTTCGGTTTCTTTGTCTATCAAATCCATGATCCACGCTGTTAATTTTGCTTTGTTTCCAATATAGCGGCGGCTCTCCAACGCAACAGGCTTTTGATAAATAGTATTTTGAAACATTGACAAATATTGACTTCCGTATTTGATTTTGTCTTCCGCCACTTTCAAGGTCTCCAATGCAATTTCGGAGTATTCAAAAGAGCATGCAATTTTGTCGCTTTCTCTGTGAATTATCAACAACTTATCATCATAATGGTATAACCCGGCTAACTTTTGGAGTTGTTCGACAGTCGGCAGGCGTTTTCCTTTCTCAATTTTACACAATTGAGTGAAGTCAATATCAACACTCTGCTGAACTTCCTGCAACGAATAGCCGTTTTCTTCTCTGATTTCTTTTAAGACATGCCCTATCGTGTACATTTGTTTTTTTTATTTTGACATTCAATTGCAAAATTACAAAAAAAATATCCGTCCCTTTACCGTTTGCTGCAAGAAAGTTATTGTATGTTTGCAATGTACTGATTTCCATATAATTAAAATTTTCGCACAATAAACTTGCCTGTTCATTCGTTTTATATAGATCGGGGGATCGGTTTTTGCAGGTTGTTGCGGCGGTTTGCGGAAAGCATCGTTGTAATGCACATCGCTGCCGAGATAATTATTCTTTGCCTTTTAAAATTTTTCGTTTCGTTCTTTTGTTTTTTATTTGCCTTTTTTTTAAGGGTGGTCTTTCTTTCTTTGAATACAAAGGTAAGCATTTTGGGTTGACAGGGTCTGTTTTATCCGGTTTTTGTGTAAACTTTTTTTCGGGAAAGAGTGTCGGAACATATAGTCGTTTATCTCTGATTTACTGTTGATCGTTCATCATTACCGCTGTCTTTTAATCGCTGACGGCTAATGTTCTTCTTTGAAAAAAAAGATTTATCCGAAATATTTTTCTGTTTTTATTCAATTGTATTTCAAAATTTAGTACTTTTGCAAACCAAGAAAAATAGATAAGGTAAAAAATTAAAGAAAGTCAGTTATGTATTTAACACCTGAAGTAAAAAAAGATATTTTTAAAACATACGGAAAGTCGGAGTTTGACACAGGCTCTATCGAAGGACAGGTAGCGTTGTTTACCTACCGT
>JAIRTU010000144.1 GCA_031254735.1 Bacteroidales bacterium
ATACCGCGAGAACGCAAATAAAAAATGGCATTATCGTCCATTTGTCCGACCGTTGCTCCGTGACTGCATTTTATGTCGTCGGCGTATATTTCTAAAAACGGTTTGGTGTTGACGGAAGCATCGTTTGTCAATAAAATATTACGGTTGAGTTGATAAGCCTCTGTTTTCTGTGCATCGGGAGACACATAAATATGCCCGACAAAATGAGCAGTTGCTTTATCGTCCATAATTCCGTTGTACGATTGCCGGCTGATACAGTCGGTTGCAAAATGATTTACTCTCAAACAGTTGCTTACATTCTGTTCTTTGTCTGCCATATACAAACCGTTGAAACAGATAGATGAATGCGATCCCAGCAAAGAAGCATTTATCGTGTTGTGTACCAAGCCGCCGTTGAAAGTATTTGTGTTGGTGTTGACCACACTGTTTTCGTATTGATGAATATTTACGCTGTTCAACAAAACCGCATTATTATCTTTATTTTCCATTTTGAAATAATCAAGATGAGCATTTTCATCAACAATTATTTCGGTAACTCCGTTGATGAGCGTGTTTTTGCTTTCAAGCGTGTCGTCGCAGTGGATCAACTTCAACGAGGTATTTTTTCCTGCAATAATCAAATTGCGGGTATTGATAAACAAATTCTGCTGTGTCTTCACCACATTGGCAACCTGAACAGCTTTGTCGAAATGTATATTATCAGGAATATAAACAAAAAAACCGTCTTGCCACAGCGAGCCGTTGAGGTGATAGAGTCCGGTATATGCCGTTTTGTTCATGTCTTCCCGATACGGTTGAGTAAGTTTTGCAGCCAGCTCTTTGGCAGAGCGAAGACTCCCGATTGTAACGCCGTTGGGAAACATCGTCAGCGGAGAATCGTTGTGAACATACCAGCCGTTGAGAAAGGTAAACATATACGAATCAATATTATGTATCGAACAATTGAAAAATGTTTCCACCGGACGATACACTTCCGACTGCTGTTGAATGGCATATTTATTTTTAATAATGGTATCCCAATTAAAATTGCGCCACATCTCGTCGCTTTGCGGAGGAACGCCCTTTTGTCGGAAAAGATGCTGATTCTTTATGCGGTCTTCTTTCAAAAGAGAATTATCAGCCTCTAACACAGAGGGCATATATTCATCTGTCAATCGATTGAAATAAGTATTGATTTCCGATATTTGTAACATATTTATTAATGTTTGAAGTTCAATATTGAGATGTTAAACGTATTTTATACCGGTTAATTATTCCTTTTTCTTCGGGTCTTTTGTCTCTGATTTTATCATGGTCGGAAAGGTTTTTTTTGCAAAAGAATAATATAAAAACCCTGCTCCGAGCAATACAAACGGAATACTCAACCATTGCCCCATGTTCAAAAGCATGTTTTCTTCAAATCCAACCTGATTTTCTTTGACAAACTCAATAAAAAATCGTGCCGTGAAAATCACCACCAACAGCGTCCCGACACTTCTTCCTGCGGGAATATGTCCTTTTGTCTTTTTGAAATAATACCAAACCTGATAAACAAACAGCGAAAGATAAACCAACGCCTCGTATATCTGTGTGGGGTGTCGGGGGTCGCAACATTCACTTGTACCCTCCCGCTGCATAAAGATAAAGCCCCAAGACATGTCTGTTATTGTCCCGATAATTTCGGAGTTCATCAAATTTCCAATGCGGACAAATGCGGCAGCAATCGGAATGGCGATAGAAAGCCTGTCTAACAGCCATACCAAACTCATATTGTGTCTTTTGGAAAAATATAAGACAAACAACAGTATGGCGATAGTTCCGCCATGACTTGCCAAACCCGCAAAACCGGTAAACTCCCAACCGCTCTCTGTTTGAGTAAAAGGAATAAATATCTCTAAGAGATGATCTTTATAATATGCCCAGTCGTAAAACAGACAATGCCCCAACCGTATGCCGACAATTGTCCAAGCAGCCGTGAGAAACGAAAAACGGTCAATAAGGTTAAGGTCGACTTTCTCGTGTTTTGCAACTTTCTGAAAGGTAAAATAAGCCAATCCAAACCCGCTGAGAAGCAGCAAACCATACCAACCCACACGTAAAGATCCCACTTCAAACAATATCGGATCGGCATTCCATATAATATAATTCAGTATATTAATCATTCTTCCAATTATTTTTTTGCAAAATTACACTAATAATTCGGACTTTTTCCCACTATCCAAAATATTTATTGCACCTGTGAGATTGTTGGGAGTGAACTTTAAACAATGAATAACTAATAATGAATAATTTTTTGCGATTATATATATGCAGTCTCTGGCTTACTTTGTTGTGGTTTGGGGTGTTTTCTTTTGTTTGAAGGTGTAAGAGACGGTCAAGCCGATGTTCCAGCAGTCTTCTCGAAAAGTTAGATATTCAATGCCTTCGTTGTAAAATTCCCAAATGCCCGACTGTTGGTTAAGCTGTTCCTGTCGATACGGAACGGCAATTCGTGCCATGTTTGCTGTTCCTACATAATATTCCACATACACCGAAAGACCCACGCCGCAAGGAAATTGATACGAAATGCCTGTCCCCAAATTCAGCAAGATATTCATTCTTTGAAGTGGGGCTTCTATCTGAGTGCCATAATACAGCCTTTGCAACGTCTTGTTTTCTGTGATGGGAGCAGATTCCCACAGAAACACACCTATCGGAACATCTTTCGCATTCAAAAACTTTATGCTCTTTTTGTTCACAGGAATGCTAAAATCGATGCCGGCTTTGATAAGCAGACTGAAATTGCTTCTTCCTAAAAACATATAATATTTCATGTCGAGAGGGAATTGCAAAGAAGAAAACAGCAAATGCCGCTCGTTGATAGTGGTACTTCCACCCCAATCAAACGCTTCAAAAGAATAATCGGCATACTTTCGTATGTATTTAATGCCGGTTTCTATTTGCAGATGATTGCCGAATATATACCCGAAACCCAATTCCAACGACGGCGGGGATAATCTCAGGTTGTTGTTCCAAAATGCCCGACTGTAATTTGTGGTGAGACAGATCTCGTTTCTAAATCCTGACGAAAGCGATATGATCCAATTGCCGTTTCGTGAGGACGTCTTTGTTGTTTTCAACTCGTGTAGGCTCTGCTTTATCTCTTCCAAGACCGCCCCAATGCTGTCGTGGTAAACATATATCGTATCCCACACGAAAATCGTATCGCGAGTGGCAAGACTGCTGCCTGCTGCGTTTTCGGGGGTGAGAATGATATAGTTATTCCTTATTTTATATTTCACCGAAGGTGGCAAAATGAGCGACAACACCGTATCCACCTTTTCTTTTACAACATCGATAGAAATACATGTGTCTGAATTTAAAATGTCGGTATTGTACGCAAACCGCAATCCTGTTTGCAAGGTTATCGATTGAAACACCTCCAACAGCGATGTTTCTTTCACCTGCAATGTAAGCGTATAGTCAGTCGTTTGAGCCGATATTGGTATCGTTGTGCAAAAAAGACCTACTGCCAATATTGCTATTCGGATATTCTTCTTACGAAATAACATATACTTTACCGTGTTTTGATATTTGAACAGACAGTGTTTCTGCAATAACTTCCAATATTTCATCAATAGATTGTGCGTTGCTGCAAAATTCGGCATTTATCCGCAGCTTACGCAAAGATTTATCTTCAAAAATAATATCCACATGGAAACGATCCTTTAACTCTTTCACTACTTTATCCAAAGAAGCCGAATGAAAAGTCATATTGCTGAACAGCTGTTCTTCGTTTTGTTTCTCATCGTCTTTTAATTCTTCCTCTGTTGACGATAGCAGCATTTCGTCTTCCTCGTTGTCTTCTTCCAACTCGGAAACAATCTCATGTGGATTTACTTTCACCTGCGAGAAAAGATTTTTCAGCGTATTAAAATACCCTGTTTCGTTCTTTTTAAGTCCGATTCCCGATCCTTCGCTGCTGTAAAACAAGACTTCTCCTTCCATCACTTCAACCTTTATCTTCTCTTCGGGGTGAAATGCCGTAACGGTGAAACGTGTCCCAATATCTTTTATAAATGTCTTTCCTGCCTGCACAAGAATAGATTCTCCATTCTTGGAGTTAATGTTAAATGTGGCTTTGCCAAACAGCTTTATCGTGTCGACGGTTTCTTTATTGTAGACTATGCGAGAGCCTTTGAAAAGAGCCACTTCGCAATAAGGAGACAGCTGATAAGAGGTGTCTTTGTAGTCGGCTTTCAGAATGGTGTCATGTGTTTCTGTTTCTATATCCACAAACAGAAACACACCCAGAAGCAATGCTATCGCAGCAGCTATTCCGGTAAGAAAGACACATTTCAAAGGATGTCTTTTGGCAGGAGGCTGCATTGATTGTTGCATATAGTTTTTATACGACGCCAAGGCTTTTTCCATATCGGGCGAAGGCATGGAACGAGCCGGACTTGTTTTTCGATAGAGAAAAGTCATCTGCTCGAAATAATCTTCATGTTCTTTCGATTCGGCTAACCATGTGTCTAATTGTTGCAGTTCGTCGTCGGTTGCCTCTCCGCAGAAATAATGTGCCAATAAAATGTTTGTTCTGTTGTCCATGATTATATATCATTAAAATTGTTAGAACAGCAAGTAATCTTTAAACTCTTCTCGCAACACATGCAATGCTT
This sequence comes from Bacteroidales bacterium, assembly GCA_031254735.1. Next base: position 4,641 of record JAIRTU010000144.1, read on the forward strand.
TTGAAATTTGTTTTTCGACTGTCCCGCTGCTTATACCCATCTTTTCGGCAATTTCGTTATACGACAAATAAGAATAACGGCTCAGTTTAAATACTTCTCTGCACCGTGGCGGAAGATTTTCTACGGCAGTTTCCATTTTTTGTTCCAATTCGTCATATTCTAATTGATCCGAAGCATTCTCTACTCTATTTTGGTACTCGAAATGGAAGTCCTGATGATGTTCGTTTATGTTTTTGAGTTGTTTTACTCTATTTATGCACTCATTGTGTACCACTCGATACAGGTATGACTTTATAGAAGTATGTATTTCTATCCTGCCTCGTTGATCCCACAACTTACAAAACATCTTTTGAACAATGTCTTCCGCTTCTTCTGTATTGTAAACTATTCCGTAGGCGTAATCGCACAAAGGTGTATACCAGTGTGTAAAAAGCATTTCGTATGCTTTGTGACTACCTGCCTGTAAATCGTTTACACTAACCTGCTTTTCCAAAATGTTTATTTTGATCTCTTACGATACAAAATTATAATAATAAGACAATCATAACGACGATTTCCGGTATTGGGGAATGAATTTTTTTACTTTTTTGAAAGAAAAAAAAATATACTTGCCTGATTTGTTGCCTTTTATTAATGCAAGAAATTATTCCTTTTTAGCAAATCAATCAAAGAAGGATACATATTATCTCCTGCAATATGCAACTGATTCATCGGAATCCATACTGCTTTTTCGATACTTTCTTCCGTTTGTGGCACAAGTTTGCCGGTGTTTGAGGTCTGCATTTGATACCAATGCGTTTCTTTCAACACAAAACGATCGTTGAGCGGAAAAACATGATAGGTACAGTCCAAATCTTTGCTAATAGAGAGTTCGTCAATGCCTGTTTCTTCCATTACCTCACGGATAGCGGCTTGACGGTCGGTTTCTCCTTCTTCTACATGCCCTTTGGGAAAATCCCAATGGTCTAAACGATAAATACTCAAAACCGCATTGTCTTTAAAGACAATTCCTCCTGCTGCCCGCTGGAAGATGAAATGCTTTTTAATTTCTTTCCATAAATTGTTTTCTTCTTCATCGGTTTTACAAACAATGGTTACAGATTGTTTTTCATATAGAAACAACGAAATAATCGACTCTATGTCATCTGAAACGTCTTCATAGATAAAACAATTCTCGTCTGTTGCATTTCGTTGAACATTCTGTTCAAATCTTACTGTTGATAATACGGTTTCGTTATGGAAAAGATTGTACCTTTGCATTGTAAAATTTAAACACATAACGTATGGAGTTATCTAAAAATTGTGCCAAGTATTTATTGGAAATCAAGGCGGTAAAGTTAAATCCGACACAGCCGTTCACATGGGCGTCGGGCTTGAAATCTCCCATTTATTGCGATAACCGCAAAACACTCTCGTACCCTCAAATACGAACATTTATCCGCGATGGACTGGTAGAAACAATCAAAAAGCAATTTCCCAACGTGGAAGTGATAGCGGGCGTAGCAACAGGGGCTATCGCACAGGGAGCGTTGGTGGCAGAAGCTATGGGCTTGCCGTTTGTGTACGTTCGCAGTGAAGAGAAAAAACACGGACTAACCAACATTGTGGAAGGAGTGGTTGCCGCCAAACAAAAAGTGGTGGTGGTAGAAGATCTGGTTTCTACCGGACAAAGCAGCCTCAAAGCAGCCCACGCATTGAAAGATATGGAGTGCGAAGTGCTTGGAATGGTGGCTATTTTCACGTATAATCTTCCTGTTGCCAAACAGCGTTTTGAAGAGGCTCAACTGCCGTTGCACACCTTGACCGATTATAACATCATGGTGAAACAAGCCGCAGAAGACGGTTACATACAACAAAACGAAATAAACACCCTCAACCAATGGAGTAAAGACCCCGCAGCATGGGCTGAACAATTTAAATAAAATGGACTTAACAAGCAAAAAAACAAATATACTACGCCCCGATCAGGCGGTTTTCAACATGTTGATCAACTGCAACAATATCGCGAAATATATTCCTCACGACAAGGTGCAGGACTTTCAATCTACTCAAACAAGTTGTTCTTTTACGGTTACAGGTGCGGGAAAGATAGAAATGTCGTTGCAGGAACAGCTTCCTTTTTCTCGCATTTCTTACCTGTTGGGCAATTCGGTAACAAAAGAACTCTCGGTGCTTTTCCACATCGAAAAGAAAGACGAGCATACTTGCGAACTTCATATTGCAACGCATATAGAGTTGCCCTTCTTCATGGTGCAAATGGTAAAATCTTCCTTGCAGAAATTCATAGACCTGCTGGTCGATCATATCAAAGCCGCAGCAGAAAACAGTAACTTGTAATAAAAGAGAATCGTGAAAGACTGAAAGTCCGAGTTAATTCAGCCTAATGGCGAAGCCTTTGGGGAACAAGGGAAATCACCACCCTTTTTTTTGCATTGAAAAGGCAGGTTAAAAAAACACCTTTAAACATCTTTTTCCAAACGATTTTTCAAAATCTCGAAAAGGATAATTCCTGTGGCGACAGAAACGTTGAGCGATTCTATGCTTCCGACCATGGGGATTTTTACTTCCCTGTCGCAGAGAGCCAGATATTGTTCGGAGATACCGTC
>JAIRTU010000194.1 GCA_031254735.1 Bacteroidales bacterium
TTTGTGTGTTTTTGCAGATAGAAAATAAATAATTAAAATAATATGATAAAATATCTTTGGGTGTACATAAAAGGAATTGCCATGGGTGCGGCAGATGTAGTCCCCGGTGTTTCGGGCGGAACAATTGCTTTCATCACAGGCATTTACGAACGGTTGATACAGGCTATCAAAAATATTAACCTGAAAAATATCGAACTGTTTTTCAAAGGAAAGTTTAAAGAGTGTTGGACAAATATCGATGGAATGTTTCTCCTTTGTTTGCTCTTGGGAATTGTTACCAGTCTGTTCACGCTGGCACATTTGATGACATATTTGCTTGACAATCACCCGATACAAATTTGGTCGTTTTTCTTTGGGTTGATATTGGCGTCTACTCTTTTTATCGGGCGAGATGTGAAATGGAATTGGAATACGGCATTGGCATTTGTGTTTTTCGCGATTGCGGCATTTTTTATTACCGATCCGTCCAACACTCCGATCAATTCAGACAATGCGTATTGGTATCTTTTTCTGTGCGGTGCGATAGCCATTTGTGCGATGATACTGCCGGGGATTTCGGGGAGTTTTATTTTGGTGTTGTTGGGACAATATTATTTTCTGTTGGATGCGGTAAAATCGTTTAATATAGCGGTTATTTTTGTTTTTGCGGCGGGCGCTCTTGTCGGAATTTTGAGTTTTGCCAATGTGCTTTCGTGGTTGTTTAAACATTTTAAAATGATAACGCTGGCTGCCTTGACCGGCTTTATGCTCGGCTCGCTCAACAAGATATGGCCTTGGAAAAAAGAAATATTTTCCTTTAATGAATATGGCGAAATGATCGACAAAGCACAGATAAATATTTCCCCCATGCAATTTGAGACAATCACCGCAAGCAACAATCATCTTTGGGAAGCCGTTTTGCTGATGATAATCGGCTTCGTGTTGATTTTTGTGGTTGAATATATTTCCATAAAATTGAAAAAGAAAATAAATTAAAGACGCAAGAGATGTGCAACAAAGATATTCGTTGGAAACAACGCTTTCAAAACTTTGAGAAAGCTTTTTTACAGTTGAAAGATGCTGTTGAAAAAAAATCTTTGAACGAGTTGGAACGTGATGGACTTTTGCAGCTTTTTAAATTTTCCATGGAATTATCTTGGAAGATCATGGAAAACTTTTTGGAAGAAAAAGGAATTTCATTCGATAAAGTTACTCCAAAAGAAGTTTTTCGACAAGCACAACAAGCGGGATATATTACAAATGTTCAAACATTTATAGACGGAATTACATTACGAAACGAATTATCGCACAATTACAATGTGCAAAAGTTTGAAAAAGCAGTTGAAGAGATACGTTTAAATATATTTCCTGCTTTGGAACAACTGTATCATTTTTTTATTCAGGAAATAAAAAGCGAAAATTAATCGGTATGAGCGATCACAAAGAACTCTCCGAACAAATTTTAAAAGTGGGTATGCCGTTTTATTCGACAGACCATTGAATATACCGAATAAATGATACGCAGACGTTTCGGGTTGATTGGTTTTCCTTTGGGGCATTCTTTTTCCAAAAAATATTTTGAAGATAAATTTATTTCCGAAAATATTACGGACACCGAATTTCTGAATTTTGAAATGCAGCGTCTGGATAATCTGTTTCTTTTGATAGATGAAAATCCTCTTTTGCATGGATTTACGGTAACCATTCCGCACAAATCGTCCATTCTGCCGTTTATGAATACGCTCTCGGACGAAGTGAGGGAAATCGGCTCGTTGAACGTTGTCAAAATACAACGAACAGACAAAACCATAGAGTTGCACGGCTTCAACACCGACGTATTCGGTTTTGAAAAGTCGCTGTGTGAACATTGGCAGCCGCATCATCATTCGGCATTGATTTTGGGAACAGGCGGAAGTGCCAAAGCCGTTGCTTACGTGTTGCGGAAAATGAAAATAACGTATTCGTTTGTTTCCCGCACGCCCTTTGGAGAGCATGCAATCGCATATCATCATTTAAACAAAGAAATAATAAAATCTAACCCGCTGATAATCAACACCACACCGTTGGGAATGTCTCCCGATACGGATTCCTGTCCCGATATTCCATATAATTTTTTGACGGATAAACATTTTTTGTTCGATTTGGTCTACAATCCCACACAGACTTTATTTCTGCAAAAAGGATTGCAACAGGGAACTCTCGCCTGCAACGGATACGATATGCTTCGCTATCAGGCAGACCAAGCATGGAAGATTTGGAACGAAAACCGGTAAATGACGCAAAAGCAAAATGCCTGCCGCTTTTTTTGGTGCAGGGCGATTTTTTTTTGTTGAAATATCATCGTTTCGACAATAAAAAAAAGTGTATTTTTGCACCGTGTTTGAAAAATAGAATTAAGTATGTATGAAGAATTATTAAAGTTGGACGAGGTTGAGATACATTTCTCCGCAGAAGGAATGCACGTGGTGAACTTCATTTTAGCGTTTGTAATGTTTGGTGTGGCATTGGGGATAAAGCCTCAAATGTTCAAAAATGTATTTCTGTACCCGAAATCGGTGATATTGGGTTTGTTTTGTCAATGGATAGCGTTGCCGGCTGTTACTTTTTTTTTGGTGGTTGTTTTCAATCGTTATATTACGCCTATGGTTGCGATGGGAATGCTTTTGGTAGCCGCCTGTCCGGGTGGAAACATGTCTAATTTCATGTCTCACCTCTCAAAAGGGAACACGGAACTTTCGATAAGCCTTACCGCCATAACCACCGCTTTTTCCACCATTGTTACGCCTTTCAATTTTGCTCTTTGGGGTGGGTTTTATGTCAAATTTATCAACAAACATGCAGAAAATGCTTTGCAAACATTGCATATAGACACCTTTCAAATGTTTGAGACGGTATTTTTGTTGTTGGGGATACCCATTGTTTTGGGTTTTTTGGTGGTGCGGTTTTTGCCCAAGGTGGCAGAAAAGGTAAAAAAACCGATGCAATATCTCTCCATTGTTTTCTTTATGGTGATGATAGCTGTTGCATTCAGCAACAATCTGGACGTATTTCTTCGTCATATATTTTACATTTTCATTTTGGTGTTTATTCATAATTTCCTGGCATTGTCGACGGGCTTTGGTATAGCAACAATTTTTAACGTTCCCGCTATCGATCGGCGTTCTCTTGCCATAGAGACCGGCATACAAAATTCGGGATTGGGATTGGTATTGCTTTTCAATCCCAAAATATTTCCTCCCGAAATGGCAATGGGAGGCATGCTTTTGGTTACGGCATGGTGGGGAATTTGGCATATAATATCAGGATTGAGTGTTTCTTTGTATTGGTCGCGACATCCTGTAAAATAATCGTTTGGTTTTATGGAGAAAAGGATACACGATAAAAATTGTTTTTATACTTTGTTGCGGATTTATGTCGATGGACTGTTCAGGCTGTCGTATCGGCGCATGGAATATCACGGAAAAGAGAAAATTCCGCAAAATGCCGCCATTATCTATGCACCCAATCACACCAATACCTTGATGGACGCTTTGGCGGTGTTGGCTATCGACAAAAAGCCGAAAGTGTTTGTTGCCAGAGCAGATGTGTTTAAAAATCCTGTCGCAAACAAAATTCTTACGTTTTTGAAAATGCTTCCCATCAACAGAATGCGCGACGGAAGCAACAATCTGACCAAAAACGAAGAAATCAACCATAAGGTGGTGGAGGCTTTGCGAGATAAAACGCCTTTTTGTATTTTGCCGGAAGGAAGACATCGGGCGAAACACAGTCTGTTGCCTTTGCAGAAAGGTATTTTTAGAATTGCTTTGCAGGCAAATGATAATTTCGGGAAAGAAATACCTGTTTATATTGTGCCGATAGGCATAGAGTTCGGACATTTTTTCCGTCATCGTTCTTCGATTCTTTTGCAGGTGGGAAACCCCATAAACGTAAGCGATTTTGTTTTGCAAAACAGTCAACATGGGTGTGCCGAGCTGATAAATGCGTTGCGAGACGAACTGAACGTCCGCATGAAAGAAGTGATATTGCAGATAGAAGACAACTCTGATTACGAAGGTGTTTTAGAGCTGACCCATATATTCGATCATAAACAAAGACAGCAATTAAATCTGAAAAAAAACACGCTCATCAATCGGTTTCTGTCTGCCAAAGCCACCATCACGGAAACGGAAAATCTGTTGAAAGAAAATTCTTCCGCCATGCGGGAAACAGTACACGCCGCCGCCGATTTTTCTTCCAAAAGACATCAGGCAAAGATCGGGGCAGAGTCGTATCTGAAAAAATATCCGGTTTGGTCTATTGTCGGACGATTTTTTTTGCTTGTGTTGGGACTGCCCTATTTTATCTTTTTTGCGGTGATAACCTCTCCCATTACTTTGATTTCTATTTGGGCTTGTTCTTTATTCAAAGACAAAGCCTTTTGTAACACGTTGCGATATATGATTACGCTGTTGCTTTTTCCGTTTCTTTTTTTGATAATCGGATTGGTGGCGTGGATCAATTTCGGGTTGTGGTGGGCAATTGTGGCGATTGTGCTGTTTCTGCTTTCTTTTCATTTTCTGTACGAATACCTGCGGACAATACGATTGTTTGTTTCAGACATACGTTGGACGTTGCACAAGAAGCTGCAAAAGCAATTGGCGAAGCTGCAAAAAGCAAGTAGCAGTTGAGGCTCTTTGATCGGTTTTTATATTTCAACATAATACTAATGATACTAAAAATAAACAGAATGAAACGCAATTTATTTCTTTTCGTTTTTATATGCTTCTCGTGGGCGGCGGTTGCTCAAAATAATGATTCTTTATCTTCGGCAGTTTCAGCGGCGGCAGGCGATACGCTTGTCAAGAAAGAGCGAAAAAAGTTGTTCAATCGCAAGTCGAAAGAAGATATTATCAAGAAAGGCATTTCGTTTGGACCGCTTCCGGTGGTGGCTTTCGATCAGGACAGGGGATTTCAATTTGGGGCTTTGCTCAATTTGTATGACTACGGCGACGGCTCGTACTATCCGCACCCTCGTCAGCAGTGGTATATCGAAGTTTCGGCTTACACCAAAGGAACGCAACAATATTTTTTCACTTACGATACCAAACATTTAATTCCTAACGTAAGAATGTCGTTAGCCGCTACGGTGGTGTACGATAAAGCCTTGGATTTTTACGGATACAACGGTTACGGGTCGAAATACCACCACGACAGCGTAAGTTATTGGCGCAAAAAATCGGACAAGACAGGCATGCCGCCTCAATATATGTCTGCTTTTTATCGTTTGGAACGCTTGGCGATGACCGTCAAAGCCGATTTTGTCGGAAATATTTGGAAAAACAAACTGTTTTGGCAGGCGAGTTATTATTTTGCATGGCATCGCTATCGCAGTATAGATTTGGATAAAATCAACAAAGGAAAAGACAGTGTTGAGATGTTTTCGGGACTGACGTTGTACGAGAAATATATCGCTTGGGGCATCATTCCCGAAAAGGAAGCCGGCGGCGGATTTACAAGTGCGGTGAAAATCGGACTGATGTACGACACCCGCAATTTCGAAGCGGCGCCTTCTCGCGGCATTTGGGCGGAAGCTCATATTACGCTTGCACCCCATTTTTTGGGAACAACGCATGCCTACTATCGCTACATGGCTACTTTCCGACATTATGTTCCCATTGCGAAAGACCGATTGGTGTTTGCCTATCGCCTGAATTATCAGGGCTGTTTCGGGAATTATTTACCGTATTATATTCTGCCTGTGTTTAGTAATATCGGGAAAGACTACGACCGGGACGGCATTGGCGGCTATCGGACGGTACGCGGATTGCTGCGCGACAGAGTGCAGGGCTTGGACGTGGGCTTTATCAACGCCGAGTTTCGTTGGAAATTTGTTCAATTTCAATTGTGGAAACAAAATATTTATTTGGGCTTGAATGCCTTTTTCGATGGTGCTGTTACCACTCGCAATTACAATGTCTCGTACAGAGGAGACGACATTTTTTTGCTGAAAGAAGAATATGAAATGTATGTCAACGCTTCCAAACAAGACGGCTTTCATGCGGCGGCTGGCGGTGGTTTCCGCATTGCCATTAATCAAAATTTTATTATCGCCATCGACTATGCCATGCCTTTCAATCGGCAGGACGGAAAAGGAAGTCTGTACATCAACACCGGATATTTGTTTTGAGAAAACAGTATGATGAACAATATAAAAACCATTATTTTCGATTTCGGAGGCGTTTTGCTATCCCTGAACATGCAGGCATGCAAAGACGCTTTTGCTCGTTTGGGCTATGACAGGATTGGAGAGCTGCTCGATCATTATAAACAAAAAGGCATTTTTCTGCTGTTTGAAGAAGGAAAAATTTCTACGGAAGATTTTTTTGAAGAACTGCAACACATTGTCGGGAAACAAGTGCCGACAGAAGACATTAAGAAAGCGTATCTTGCTTTTATCGAAGATATTCCTTCGTATAAATTGGATTTGATTTTGCGGTTGCGAAAGCAGTATACGGTTTTGATGCTTAGCAATGTGAATGCTTTTATTTTTGATTATTGCAAAGAAAATCATTTCAAAAGTCAAAATCATGTTTTTGAAGATTATTTCGACAAGGCGTATTTATCGTTTGAAATGGGTGTTTGCAAGCCCGACAGACTTATTTTTGAGAAAATGATAGCCGACGCCGCCCTCATTCCCGAACAATGTCTGTTTTTGGACGACGGAATAAAAAATATCGAAACCGCCCAATCGTTGGGATTTCGCACCTGTTGCGTAAAGCCGCAGGAAGATTTTTCGTATTTGTTTGAAAAATAATTTGCAGAGAATGGCGTTTGGTAGATACTTTTAAATTTATACAAAATGAAAAAATATATTTATCTTTTACTTTTGAGCGGCGTCCTTTTGGTTTCCTGCCACAAAAGCGACGAGGAACAATTGCTTGGGCGCTGGCGGCTCATTCACGAGACCACCATCAGAATAAACGGCAACACCACCGAACAGGATTATCCGCACGACGGAAATACTTCGGTGCTGGTGTTTGAAAATGACGAAACCTACCGCTATACGGAAGTGAAATCGATGAAAGCAGAGGCAGATACCGGCGTGTACAACTTCAAAGAAAAGAAACTTTATTCGGAAAAAAGTAAAACCACCGGAGAAATTGTCTTCTTCGAGAAAGATAAATTGATAGTAGACATTTCCAACACAAGACGAAAAACACATTCCCGCATTTTTGAAAAGATGAAATAAGGTTTGTCGTGTGTCATCATTAATATTTTTACCGGTTACCGGTAATCAAAAATCCCAGTTCAGACAGCCTAAAAGTCCCCTTTAGAGGATTTAGGGGCTTTAAACAGTGAATAGTTAATAACTAATAGTGAATAATAATGCAATAACAACACAACAAAGCCTAATCTCATAAATTCCACAAATCCCAGTTCAGATATACTTTTTTTAAGTTTTGTTTAATGTTCTTTGTGATTTTTTATATTTACATAATTTTTGGCTTTCAAAAAGTTTTGTCTTTTTGTGGTGTGAACCTTATATATTGCGTCATTTTCATTATAAAATTACTGTTTTGTTTTGATGTTTTTTTGTTTTACGGCGATTTATGTGATGAAATTTAGTCTGTAATTATTTGATAATCATCAAGGTGAAAAGATGAAAAAAAATTTTCACGATTTTGATTTTTATATGATAAAAAGTAGTACTTTTGTACGTCTTCTTTTTGCGAAGTGTTTATTAAAAGGATCGAGTGTATTTGCTTTTAAGAACAGAATAAAGA
>JAIRTU010000246.1 GCA_031254735.1 Bacteroidales bacterium
CGGAAACCCTGTTGATTTGCTTTCCATTACAACACAACTGCGAAAAAACAAACGCTTGGAAGCCATTGGCGGTTCGTACTATCTGGCAACGCTTACCAACAAGGTGGTTTCTTCTGCCAATATCGAATTTTACGCACGTATTATTTCGGAGAAATTTATTCAACGTCAATTAATTTCGGTGTCTACCGAAACCATACGAGACGCTTTTGACGAATCGACCGATGTGTTGGAGCTGTTGGACAAGGCAGAAAAAAATCTCTTTGATATTGCAGAACAGAATTTCCGTCGTTCCAATACCGATATGTCGATATTGATAAAGGAATTTATCGACGAGATGAAAGAAGCCAAGAACAATAAGAAAGAATTGCGAGGACTTCCTTCCGGTTTTACCGATTTAGACCGGTTTACCAGCGGTTGGCAAAAGTCTAATCTAGTTATTCTGGCGGCACGTCCCGGTATGGGAAAAACGGCTTTTGTCTTGTCTATGGCTCGCAATATGGCGGTGGACCAACGGATCCCCGTTGCTTTTTTCTCGTTGGAAATGTCGGCTGCCGATTTGATTATGCGTTTGGTCTCTGCGGAAACAGGCATAAAAAACGAGAAACTGAAACGTGCCGAGCTTACCAATTCCGAATTTGCCGATTTGGTAGAGCGAATATCTTCGCTTACCGACGCCCCTTTGATTATTGACGACACACCCGGTCTGTCGGTGTTTGAATTGCGGGCAAAATGCCGAAGAATGAAACAGCAGTATGGAATAGAGTGTGTAGTGATTGATTATTTGCAGTTGATGAGCGGCGGAAAAGAAAATAAAGGAAACCGCGAACAGGAGATAAGTACCATTTCCCGCTCGTTGAAGACCTTGTCGAAAGAGTTGAATATTCCTGTAATTGCTTTGTCGCAGCTGAATCGTTCGGTAGAATCGCGTTCTCTCAGCTCGAAACGTCCGCAATTGTCCGACTTGCGAGAATCGGGTGCGATAGAGCAGGACGCCGATATGGTGTTGTTTATCTATCGTCCCGAATATTATAAAATTCAATTTGAAGATGATACGCCTTCGGAAGGCTTAGCCGACTTGATTATTGCCAAGCACCGTAATGGCGGATTGAAAGATATTCGTTTGCGATTTATTGCCGAACAAGCCAAGTTTTGCGATAAGGAAGATGATTTTTCGCAGATTCAAAGTCTGTACGGCAATTCAAACAGCTCTTTCAACGACGACGGAACGCAGACCGTTACCATTCAATCCCGGATTAACACAATAGAATCGAATAATTTACTTGATGATGTGCCTTTTTAATCACTAAAAATTGTTTTGAACAAAAGGTATCGTACAAGGGTTTTCATAAAAAAATTAAGCATTAAATAACAAAAATAATTAATAACTACAAATATGTGTGCGAAAGCGAATATTGAAACGTATGATTTTTCAGGGAAGAAAGTCCTTATAAGGGTAGATTATAATGTTCCGCTCAACGAGGAGTTTCAAATACAGGACACCAAGCGTATCGATGCGTCCTTGCCGACTTTGCGTAAAGTGCTTGACGATGGCGGAAGTGTGATCCTGCTCTCTCATTTGGGGCGACCAAAAAACAAAGAATATACATTCTCTTTGAAACATTTAGTGCCTTATCTGGGTAATATTTTGGGCGATACAAATGTATATTTTGCACCGGAGTGTATTGGCGACCAAGCCAAAAGCTATGCCGAATCGCTCAAACCGGGCGAAGTGCTTTTGCTGGAAAATGTCCGCTTTTACCCCGAAGAAGAAGATGCCGATATGGATTTTGCCAAAGAATTGGCTTCTTACGGCGATGCGTATATTCATGAGGCTTTTTCTACGGCTCATCGATACCATGCTACAACGGCGGTGTTGCCGAGACTGTTTCCCAACGACAAAATGTACGGCTATCTGATGCAGAAAGAAATAGACAATCTTTCTCGTATCATGAAAAATCCCCGACGACCTGTTACGGCGGTTTTGGGCGGCTCGAAAGTGTCGGGAAAGATAAAAGTCATCAACAATTTAATGACCAAAGTAGACAATATCATCATTGGCGGAGGTATGGCATACAGCTTTCAAAAGGCTGTCGGCGGTAAAATCGGGCAATCGCTCTACGAAGAAGATATGCTGCCCATAGCAAAAGAAGTGTTGGAAAAGGCAAAAGAAGTGAACGTGAATATTTATTCCTCGATAGATACGGTTGCCGCCGACAAGTTCAGCAACGACGCCCGACGCGAAATATATAAGTCTACCGAAATCCCCGACGACATGGCGGGAATGGACATCGGATTGGAAACCTGCTCTCTGTATCGAGAAGTGATTTTGAAATCGGCAACCATACTTTGGAATGGTCCTATGGGCGTTTTTGAAATGGATAATTTCAGCAATGGAACATTCGCCATTGCCGACGCCATTGCAAAAGCAACAGAAAAAGGTGCTTTCTCGTTGATTGGCGGAGGAGATACGGTTTCGGCTATCAACAAATTTCACCTGACGGAAAAATACAATTACGTCTCTACCGCAGGCGGCGCCATGCTGGAATATTGCGAAGGAAAAGAATTGCCCGGTATTGTGGCAGTAGAAGAATAAAAGTTAAGATTTGGGTTAATAAGAAGGCAGGGGTTTATTTCTCTGCCTTTATTTGTTTGGGCAAAAGATCATAATCTATTCCGTCGAAATTGCCCGAACTCATCATCAAAAGGTTTTTATTTTCCCATTTCAACAAAGAAAGATCATCAATCAGCATGCTGACGTGCTGGTAAACCCGTATGTTTTCATTTTGAAAAGCGGCATATATCATCTCTTTTGTAACGGGAGGCAATTTTTTGTGAGCAATGGTGTGAGCATTGAAATACACGATAGCCGTATCTGCTTTGTCCATGGTGTGAGCGTATTCTTTGAGAAAATCGGCAGTCAAACTGCTGAAAGTATGCAGTTCGATACAGGCGATCAGCTCTCTTTCGGGAAATTTCTCTTTCACCGCTTCCACCGTTGCTTTCAACTTGGAGGGAGAATGTGCAAAATCTTTATAAAGAGAACAATGTTTATTTTCATAAATAAGTTCCAAGCGTTTCGACGCCCCTTTAAAACTTTGTATGGCACGGTAAAAATCGTGGTCGGAAATGCCCATGCTGTTGCATGCCAATCGTGCGGCTTGCATATTGAGCAGGTTGTGTTTTCCAAATATTTCCAACGGTATTTTTTCTTCATTTATCAACAAAAAATAACGATGATCTTCCACCGTGTAAGCGGGAAGCGTATATCCGACAGCATGACGATGATTGACTTGCTGCGCAATCTTCCTTACATTTTCATCGTCTTGACAATAAATAAATGTGCCGTCTTGCGGAATCTGTTCTGCAAAGATGCGAAACTGTTCCATATAGTTTTCAAACGTAGGAAAAACATTGATATGATCCCATGCGATACCGCTTATAATTCCTGTATCGGGCTTGTAGACATGGAATTTCGGACGAGGGTCGAGAGGAGAAGTCAAATATTCGTCGCCCTCGATCACGATGTACGGATTTTCGTCGGTGAGTTTCACCATTACTTCAAATCCCTCCAAATTAGCCCCCACCATATAATCGCAAGGCACATTGCAACATTTCGACACGTGGAGTATCATAGATGTTATACTTGTCTTTCCATGACTTCCGCCTACCACAATCCGCTTTTTGTGCTTCGACTGTTCATAAATAAATTCGGGATACGAATAGATTTTCAAGCCCAATGCTTTTGCTTTGAGCAACTCAGGATTATCGTTTCGGGCGTGCATGCCCAGAATAACAGCATCAATATCCGAAGTGATTTTCTCGATATTCCAACCGATATTGTTTGGCAGGATACCGTATTTCGCCAAGCGGCTTTTCGAGGGTTCAAAAATTTCATCGTCCGAACCGCTGACATCGTATCCTTTTATCTTTAAAGAAATAGCCAAATTGTGCATCGCACTTCCTCCTATGGCAATAAAATGTATTTTCATCACTGACAATATAATTATATGATTTGCAAAAATACAACTTTT
>JAIRTU010000276.1 GCA_031254735.1 Bacteroidales bacterium
CGCCGCCATCTCATTTTTAGCGGCGTTAATATCCTGCTGCTGTTGGCGTTGCTGTTGCTGCTGCCGCCGTTGCTGATTGGCTTGCGCCTGTTGCAGGTCAGCCTGCGTCACGTTGGGAACGGCGGCAGCCTGAATCTCGTTTAACTTGCCGTGGAGTTCGGCAATCTTCGCCGTGAACTCTTCCGTGTGTCCGCCATTCGCCGCCCACTGCTGAGGAGTCGGGAGCGAGGGTACATTTCCGATAACCGCCTGAGGGGTTACCTGCGCCCCCGCCATACTCACTGTGAGCAGTGCGAGGCCTGCGAATAAATACTTAATCTGTCTCATTTTTTCTCCAAACTATTTAGTTAATAATCTTCTAATCCTATAATTTTGAATTAGCTTGCGCACAAAAAAAGCATGTAAACCTTTTTTAAATTGGTTTACACGCTTTTATGGGGTGAATATTGCTGAGATATCAAATGGTTTTAAAAATAATCGCCAATGACATACAACGGCACATTTGTCATCCAACTTTCTTGCCGGTAATCGGAAAGCGAAGTGCGGATTGCCTTTTCGCTTTTGTATTTATCGCAATAGGTTCTCAAACTCTTTGCTTTCAGATTTTCCTCGGCTTTCACTTCGATTGGAATAATTTCGTCATCCTCGTTTTGGATTACAAAATCAATTTCCAAATGTGAATCGGGCGAAAAATAATAAACCGGCAAATCTTCTATTAAATGAAGCTGTTGAAAAACAAACTGTTCCGTCAACGCTCCTTTGTGTTCGGTGAAAAGCATATTGCCGTCGATAAGCGTTTTCGCTTTGAGGTTCGACATGGCGCCAAGCAGCCCTAAATCGTTGTGATATAGCTTAAATACCGACAATACCTGATATGCGTTGAGCGGTAATCCCGGTTTTGAAAGGTTATATACTTTGTGCAAAAGTCCTGCATCGGTAAGCCACTGTATGGCTGCTTCAAAATCTTTTGCCCGTGCGCCTTCTTTCATCACGCCGTAAATAAATTTTTTGTTTTCCTTCGAAAGTTGAGCCGAAACGCTATCCCATACCATATTTATGCGTGGCACAATATCTTTTGGGGCGTGTTTGGAAAAATCATCGCGATAAGAACTTAGAATTTCGTTGTGAATTTCTCTGACTTTTTTCCAGTCTCTGTCTTCTGCAAATTTGGCAACGGCTTCGGGCATTCCGCCAACGTAAAAATAATATTTCATATATTCTTTCATCTGCTCGGTAAACGAAGGTAATACCGTCCAAATTTTTTCATCGAGAATACGCGCCAAACCTGTTTTGCCCATTGCGAGCAAAAATTCGTAGAACGACATCGGGTGAAGTTGCATGAAATTCACTTTTCCAACCGGAAACGACTCGTTCGAGTGAAGATTTATGCCAAGCAATGAACCTGCCGCAATTATTTGATATTGAGGCGCTTCTTCGTAAAAGTATTTCAACGAAGTAATCCCTCGCGGGGCTGCCTGAATTTCGTCAAGTATAATCAGCGTGTCTTCCGGCGTAATTTTCATGTCGGCAAACAATTCAAATTCCAATATCAATCTTTTGGGGTTAAGGTCTTGTAAAAAAGCATTTTGCATTTTTTCGGCACGCTCAAAATTGATATACACCGTTTGGCGATATTCCTGTTTGCCAAACGCTTGAAGCAGGTAGGTTTTCCCCACCTGTCTTGCTCCTAAAAACACAAGCGGTTTCCTGTCTTTATCTAACTTCCAATTTATCAATTTTTTAATACAGCTTCGATACATTTTTCCGAACGATTATTTTAATAAACGATACATTTTTCCGAATGAAATTTCGCTTCAAATATACACTTTTCCGAATGAATATACAAGTTTTTTTTGCGTGTAAACCAATATGTCAAGGATCGCTTTGTTGAAAGGCGGATACAATACGCACCCATTCTTTCTCTTTCTTTTTACACATTCGTAACAGATTGTCCTAATAAGTTATATAGTAGAACGCTTGTTTTGTTTTAATTTATTAATTTGTTAATGAATTTAATGCGGCCCAATATCATACTTTGGCGTCAGGAATTTTGTCCGGTTGCCCTGCATCGTTATAATTCATAATTCCCTTTTGCGGGTGTAACATCAGCCGTCAAGTCAAAGACATGCTGCTGTTGACAGGATCGCAAACAAGGTTACCAACCCTTTGAAATGATAAAATATTTGTTTCATCTTATTTGCCTTTTTAATAAGTACTACCATTTTTTCTGAGTTGCGATACAAAGTTCGGAAGCAGAAAATTACTGTGTTACCCCCAAATGAGGGTTTTTGCGGACAGAATGAAAAAACCCTCATTTGAGGGTGTCGAATACAAGCGAGGCCTATTCCCGAAAAAAACGTATAAGTCTGTATTTTCGGAATGGAAACCGTTTTATTCCTTAAACCACAGACGAATATGAATCGGAGGTGGAAGGTATAAAATGCTCACATGGAACAAAATGGTTGCTGAAATGAAAAAAACTCAAATGAAGCTATCGAGGGATTTTTATTGCCAAATACAGAAGTGGAATTGAGCCAAATTAAGAAATAGATTGTAACTTTACAATGGGAAAAATATGCGACATGCTTATAAATAATTATTTTGCAAGAAACGACGTTTTAGTTGTGCCGCTTGGCTGTTTGAAACCGTAAAAAACCCTCAAATGGGGGTATGCCAAAACAGGAGAACATAGTATTTTTGCGTTATGTATATTGTGAAACAGCGGAGTTAGTTAAAAATTTTTCGTATTTTTACGTGCATAATATACTAAATCGTGATTATTAATTAATTAAAAGGGCTATGGAAACTAAAAAAATGGAACTGAAAAAAGAAGTGTTAATTATTAGTACTTTGCAAAAAGAAGTGCAGGCATTGAAAGAGGATGCCGAAGTGAAAAATCTCAAAGAACAGATGATCGCTCATATCCTGATGGAGCAAGACAAGGCGAAACTGACGAAACTCGAAAAAAAAATACGTGAAATTCTTTTCCCCAAAAGGCCGGGAGCCGGAGGGGAAGGTGTCGTAAGCGCACTGCAGGGAAATAAATAGAAAAATACGCAGCTTCACCTGTCCTGTTTCGGAAAGGATAGCGGCAGAAACAGACTTCTTTGTTGATTTTCAATTCGTATATGGCATGAAAAAGATTCTTTCTTTCGTTCTTCTGTCGATTTTTGGTTACGGGGCGACATTTGCACAGGCTACCCGTTTAGACAGCCTGTTACAATTGCTCCCCTCGGCAAAAGTCGATACCAGCGCCGTACTCCTCTATATAGATTTGGGTGAGTACTATTGGAAAAGCGGTGATTTACAATCGTCTGCCGCTTATCATCTGAAAGCGCAAGCGATCAGCCGCGAATTGAATTACCTGCATGGGCTGTTCTATTCTTCCGATTACTATTCTTTTATATTGAACCGGCAAGGTTTGTACGATTCGGCCATTGCCGTAAACCGTGAAATGCTGGAGGTGGCTATCCGTCATTCCGATGTCTATCAGGCGGCTATCGAAAAGGAGAATATCGGAGCGGGGTATCTTAATAAAGGTTTTAACGAAACGGCGCTGGCTTACTGCATGGAAAGTCTGGGCTATTTCGAGAAAAATAATTATTGGGAAGAAGCGGGCGAATTATACAACCTGATACAAGCGGCTTATACCCGGATGGGCAGGTACGAGGAGGCTGTTCCGTATGGAGAAAAGGCCCTTGCGCTTATAAA
>JAIRTU010000015.1 GCA_031254735.1 Bacteroidales bacterium
TCGGCGGGCAAAGCAAACGGTTCCACATCTTCGTTGTTCGGTTTTGCGAGCAGGGCAATAATTTCTTCCTGCAAAATTTTATGCAATTCGTCTGTTCCCAGATATTTATCTTTTGCCACGCGTGCATTAATCCGTTCGATGATTTTCAATGTGGTTTCCACGCCTACGTCCGACGTAACCAGAGCCTCTTCCAAAGCGTCCAATACATCGTCGTCCACTGTACTTTTCCCTATGATTGTCCGCGACAATCTGGCAAAAAAATTTTCTTTGGTTTTTTCCAAGCCTTTATTAAGGTCTTCTTTTTTTTCTTTATTAAAAAAGGATAATAAACCCATAAATATTATATTAATCAATCATTAAAATACCAAGAAACATTTCGTAATGATTGTTTCGTCAACCAACGCAAATAAATGTGATTAATGATTAGTCCAATCTACAAAGATACTGCATTTTTCGGAGATATGCAAGTTTTTTTCGATTTTTTTTGATGATTTTTTTTGCCGTAACAGACACAAAGACACATCGACGAAATGTAAATATATAATTTCCAATAATTTACCGGAAAATCCATTGAAAGGAAACCTGTTCATTTTTTCAGTGTGAAGAGAAATTCCAATCCGCCGTTTGCTTTGTTTTTGGCGATGACGTCGCCTTTGTGGAGCAGAACGGCATTCTTCACGATAGAAAGCCCCAATCCCGACCCGCCGGTATCGCGGGTGCGTCCCTCGTTGATGCGATAAAATCGCTCGAACAACCGGTTTAAATGGTGTTCTTCCGAAATGCCAACGCCGTTGTCGGAATAGGAAAAATAGTAAAAATCATCGTCTTCGTTGTATTTCTGTATGCGGACAACCACCTCGCTGCCCGCATAACGGATTACGTTGTCGGTCAGGTTGCGAAAAATGGAATACAGCAGGTTTTTGTTGCCGTTTATGGTCAAGGTTGGCGAGACGTCGCATTCCATACGAATGTTTTTCTCCCGCAGGGGAATGTCTAAATCTTTTTTCAAATCGTCCAGCAGGCGAGACAGATTCACATTTTCGGTAAGGAACGATTGAGGTGCGTCTTCTATTTTTGTCAGCAAACTCATGTCCTGTATCAACTCCGAAAGCACCAACACCTGATCGTATGCCTTTTGAATAAAATAATGCTCTTTCTCGGCATCTAAGGCATGTTCCAAAATGGTTTCGAGGCAGGCACGGACGCCGGTAACAGGCGTTCGCAGTTCGTGGGTGATGTTGCCTGTCATTTCCTGTTTGAGCAGACGTGTTTTTTCTGCTTTGGTAACATCGTTGAGGACAATTTCAAAGCTGTTGTTCTCAAACACATTGATACGGACAATAAATGTGCGTCCCTGCTTGTCGATTTTTGTTTCGTAATAATTCTCGTCCAACGGACGGTCGGCTAAGAACGCATGTATTTCCTCGAAATGAATATCCGAAAGCAACACCGTCGGGTTGCTGTTGGCTTCGTCGATAATGGTGTTGAGATACCTGATGAACAAACCGTTGTAAAACTCTACCGCTTTGTTTGCAGTGAAAAAACAAATCCCCTCCTCCGAACTGTGTACGTGCTGCAACAGCTTTTCGCGTTCGAGGGTGATTTCTTTCTTGCTTTCTTCCAACCGGCGATAGTTTTCCGCAATCTTCTTGCCTATCTCGCCCAACTCGTCGGAGGGGAAGTCCGGCGTTGGCATGGCGATGTTGTTTTCTGTGGCGTCGGTAAAGTCTTTCAGCTTGCGAATAGACTTTCCAAATCGCCCCGAAGCATAATGAACAAGAAACAAAGTCAGCACAAACAGCACCATAATATAATAAAGGAAAAGATTATCCGGCTTTAAGAAATTGCGAACGTCCACATTGTAGGGCAACGCCACCCGCACGTAATATTCGCCAAATTGTTTGGCATAATAAAGATACGGCTGACGATTGGACGAAGACGTGCGTATGTGGCTTCCTTGCTGTCGTTTTTGTGCGAAGATAATTTCGGGACGATGCAGATGATTTTCCATCTCTGTCGTTTGCCCGACCACATTATCATACACAACCACGCCCTGCAAATCGATCAGCGTTAAACGAATGTTTTCGGGGAATATCTCTCGCAGGCTGTCCCACGAACCCCGACGTTGCAAAACATTGTGAGTGATATTGGCGTAAACATCTAACTTTTCTTCCAACACTTCGGTTTTGTGTTTTTGCTCGCGAGACTGTTCAAAAAGAATAATCCCAACGGTAAACAAAGAGAATATCAGAAAAAAAGAAAGAAAAAGTTTTTTGCGATAGCTGAGTGTCATCTTTTATCCCTCCGAAATATTAAACCGATACCCAAACCCCGGCTGATTGGAAACGCAGGAGGCATATTTTCCTATCTTTTTGCGAAGACGTGTAATGTGTACGTCAACCGTCCGCTCGGTGATAAACGGCGTTTCTTTCCATACATTATCAATAATTTCTTCTCGTGAAATAACTCGGTTGCGGTTTTGTATCAACAAGGTCAGCAGTCTGTATTCGGTCTTGGTCAGGTCGATTTTTTGAGCATGGATAAACAACTCCTTGCTGTTGAAATCTATTATAAATTGATTAAGGATAAATTTATCTTCCGTTGTCTTTTGCCGTTTGAGAACAGCTTTTACGCGGGCAATCACCTCTTTTACCGAAAACGGTTTGGAAATATAATCGTCGCCGCCCACAGAAAACCCTGTCAACATATCGTTTTCCGTATCTTTGGCGGTGAGGAAGATAATAGGGATTTGATTTCCCTTTTTCCGCAGTTCTTCCGCCATTTTGTATCCCGATATGCCGCCCATCATAACATCAAGAAGTATCAGCGAATGTTGCGGGGTCAACTCTTCCAAAGCTTCTTCCGCCGACGCCGCAGAGGTGATCTCAAATCCTTCGTGGGCAAGGTTAAATTCAAGCGTCTCTCTAATTACCCTGTCGTCGTCGACAATGAGGATTTTGTATTCCATATATTATTCTTTAAACGTTGCTACTTGAAAAAATATCCACTGCAAAAGTAAGAAATATCTCGGTATCATTCTTTATTTTATAAAGATAAACAGCATACTTTTATTTACCGCTATATGTTATCGACTGTTGTTGCCGTGCTTCAACACTTTGGCGTCGATATAAAAGACGATTTCTTCCACAATGTTGCTGCAATGATCGCCGATGCGTTCAAGTTTGCGGATAAGCAAGATGAGTTTCAGTCCGCAGAGGGCAAACGAAGGATCGGTTTGCAGGTATTCGCCAAGGATATGAATAGCGTTGCGATAGAGCATGTCCATCTCGTTGTCTTTCGAGAGGATTTTCCCCGACATTTTGGTGTTTTCCGATTCAAGGGCAACAAAGCTGTCGGAGAGCATGGACGTTACAATATCGAACATCTTTTCTATCTGTAAATCTTCCACAAGCGAGTCGGCGGTGTTGCAGTCGCTGTCTATCATATATCGGGCAATTCCCTCGCAGAAGTCGCCGATACGCTCCAAGGTGCTGCTGATTTTGATTAAAGAAAGAACCAACCGCAAGTCGACAGCTACAGGACTGTAAAGGGCGATGTAGTTTTCGCAATCGCAGTCAATCTTCAACTCGAACACGTTTACTCTTTTTTCTCTGCTGGCGATCTCTCTTGCAATTTCGATGTCGCGGGTCAAGAAAGATTGTTTTGCTTTTTCCAATTGCGAAAGCACCAGCTTCCACATTTGACTGACTTCTTCTTTTATCGCCTGTAATTCTTTTTCGGTATGTTTCATACTAATTCGATTAAAAGTTTATAAGGTTAAATGTTGATAAACAGGCTATCCAAAGCGACCTGTTATGTAGTTTTGTGTTTGTTCTTTGTCGGGGTTGATGAATATTTTTTTTGTGTCGTTGTATTCGATGAGTTCGCCCAGCATAAAGAACCCTGTTTTATCGCTTATTCTGGCAGCCTGCTGCATGTTGTGGGTAACAATAACAATGGTATAATCCTGTTTGAGCGAATAAATCAACTCTTCTATCTTCGAGGTAGAGATAGGGTCGAGGGCAGAGGCGGGTTCGTCCATCAGCAGTATGGAGGGGTGAACGGCTAAGGCACGAGCAATGCAAAGTCGCTGCTGCTGCCCGCCCGACAGCTCGAATGCCGATTTCTTCATTTTGTCTTTCACCTCGTCCCAGAGTGCCGCCGCCTGCAAAGATTCTTCCACCCGTTGGGCGATAAACGACTTGTTGCCCATATTGTTGACCCGTAAGCCGTAAGCCACATTCTCGAAAATAGACTTCGGGAAGGGGTTGGGCTTTTGGAATACCATTCCTACCTTTTTCCGCAGTTGGTCTACCTGCACCGATTTCCTGTAAATGTTTTCGCCGTCGATAAGGCATTCGCCTGTCAGCGTGGTGTTGTCGATCAGGTCGTTCATCCGGTTGAAAAGCCGCAGGAAAGTAGATTTTCCGCAGCCCGAAGGTCCTATAAGTGCCGTTACCGTGTTGACGTCCACCGTCATGCTGATGTTTTTCAATGCGTGGAACTCGCCGTAATAAAAGTTTATTTCTTTTGTCTCTATCATGACCGTTATTTTCTGCGACAAAAGTATAAGGCACATATTACAGTACCGGTAAGAATGTGTTACGATTTGGTTAAGAAACAGCGAGTAACGAATAGTGAATAATGATGCAATTGTCTGAACTGTGATTGTTTTCAATTACGAATTACGGTGCAATTCCGAAACGGTGATTTTTAATTCGCAACACTATTTGCCCCTAATCTGCCCCTAAATCCCCTGAAGGGGACTTTTTAATTATCAATTGTCAATGGTTAATTGTTAATGACGCTTTTGCGTTTCGTTTGTGCAGATTAAACCTTTGAGGTTTTTAAAACCTCAAAGGTTTGAATTAATCCCA
>JAIRTU010000046.1 GCA_031254735.1 Bacteroidales bacterium
AACAATCTTTCAATTTCGTTCAGCAGAGGTTCTTCGGCTTTCCAATCGGTAGTGCCGAAATGTGTAGTCCCCTTAAACATCAGATGTTCAAAATAATGTGCCAAACCTGTCGTTTCCGACGGGTCTAACTTACTTCCCGCATTGGTAGCGATTGTAACTTTGATTTTGGGTTCTTCTTTATTGACCGACATATACACTTTCAGACCATTGTCTAAGGTATAAATACGTGCTTTTAGAAGATCGTTAGGTACGGTTTCGTACATGTACTGTTTTTGAGCGAATAGATTTCCTGTCAACACTGAACAGATAAATCCGGCAATAATTAACTTTCTCATTTTTTTTTGTTTTATTATTATTATGTAATTATTAGTTTATCAATAACGACAAACTTTCTAAAAAGTTTAGGCTGCAAAAGTAACAAAAAAAACAACACCAAAGTATTTTATTTTAAATTTCCAAGATTTTCTTTGACAAAAAAAATCCAGTCAACCGCAGAAGCCACAAAACACATTCATAAATCTCTGAACATCAACCATGAATTGCGTCTGTTGTATGAGCCACAATTATTATTGTCTGAGCTGGGATCTGTGTTTTTGCCCCTAAATCCCTTTTTGTCTGAACCAGGATTTTTGAGATTTATGAGATTATGCTTTTCTTTTCATCATTAACAATTGATAATCAATTACTAATCACTATTTTTGCCCCTAAATTCCCTAGAGGGGACTTTCGTGTAGGCATCTTTATATTATTCCGTTAGGAATTACATATCAATAGAATAAAATATCCAAATGCAACCAAAACCTCGTAGAGGTTTCATAATCATAATAATTTCATAAATCCCAGTTCCATCAACGAAAAAAATCGTTAATCTATCGTTTGCTCCAATCCGTTCATTGTTTTATACGATTCGAGTTCCGCTTGGGAGAACATCTTCACATACGCCTCTTTTTCTCTGTTTTGGGCATTCGCCATAGTGATGAATATGCGTGCAGAATCGGCATATACCTTGCTGCGTTGCGTATCCGACAGAAGTAAATATCCCATAACGATATTTCCAACCGCTTCCACCAAACGGCGGGAAACCAAATCGTACATTTCGTTGTTTTCGTAATTTTTCGCCGTTGTCAGCATTTTTTCGTAACGTGCAGTCATGTCGACCAATTGGTCTTTCAGCGATTGGTATTCCGCCCGGACAGGTTCGGCTTCGTATTCTTTTATCCTGTTGATAAATACGCCGCTTCCCACGCCGCGAACAGCCGCAACAACCTGCAACTGCGACGTCCCTTCGTAAATAGAGTTGATACGTGCATCTCGATACATGCGTTCGATGGGGAAATCTTTCATAAATCCTGTTCCGCCATGAACTTGGATAGCATCGTATGCAATTTGATTGGAATATTCGCTCGAAGTCAATTTCAACAGTGGCGTATACACATCAGCCAACCGTTGGAACTGTTTCATTTCCGTACGTTCTTCGGGTGTAAGGGTGCGATTGCGGGCAATGTCTTCGAGCAATTTGGTCATATCGACAAAACGTGTTGTCTCGTACAGCAAAGTACGTATGGCGTCGGTCTTGGCTCGCATGTTGGCAAGCATTTCAAAGACTGCGGGAAACTTAATAATCGGTTTCCCGAACTGTTCGCGTTCGTTGGCATATTTTTCTGCTTCGCGATACGCCGCTTCCGAAAGCCCCACCGACTGAGCGCCAACGCCCAATCTCGCGCCATTCATCAACGTCATCACATATTTTATCAACCCCAAACGCGGTTCGCCCACCATTTGAGCAGGAGCATTGTTAAACACCAATTCACATGTCGGAGAGCCTTTTATTCCGAGTTTATTCTCGATACGACGCACGGTAATTGCCTTATCTTTTCTGTCATACAAAAAGTAAGAAAGTCCTCTGGCATCTTTTGTCCCCTCTTCCGAGCGTGCCAATACCAATTTAATATCCGCATCGCCATTGGTGATAAAACGTTTTACTCCATTCAATCGCCAGCAATTCGATTTTTCGTCAAAGGCGGCTTTCAACTGAACGGCTTGCAAATCAGACCCTGCATCGGGTTCGGTCAAGTCCATGGAACAGGTATATCCCTGAGAAATTAATGGTAAATATTTGTTTTTCAACTCTTCCGAAGCAAATTCGTAGATGGTTTCGGCACAATCCTGCAAACCCCAAATGTTGGCAAAACTGCTGTCGGCACGAGCAATCAATTCGGCGGCAATCACATAAGGCACCATTCCGAAGTTCAATCCGTTGTATTTTCTCGGCAGGGCAATTCCATACACGCCCGCATTGATCAACGCTTCGTGATTTTGTTGCGTTCCGCGAGCATAAATCACTTCGTTGCAGATCAATTTAGGTCCTTCCAGGTCTACACTTTCTGCATTTTCCGCCAAAATATCTCCTGTTATCTCTCCGATAATTTCCAACACCTGCTCGTATGTATCCATTGCGTCTTCAAAATCGACGGGAGCGGTATCGTATTCTTTTGCATACTTATAATTATCTTCTTTCATATCGACCATACGCTTCATCATCGGGTGGGTCAAATGAAATTTCAAACTCTCATTGTCTAAAAAAAAGTTAGCCATATTTTCTAATTATCTGTTTATATTTCTTTTTTGAAATTGGTGTTTGTATTTTATCGTTATTACAAAGATACATTTTTTTATT
>JAIRTU010000089.1 GCA_031254735.1 Bacteroidales bacterium
GCTTCTTCGGCGGCTTTTTGTGCGAAGTCTTCGTTTTGCGAAGCATAAATAATACTTCGGGAAGCATTGACAATTAAACCGCAATCGTTGTTCATGCCGTATCTGACAACATCTTCCAACTTTCCTCCCTGAGCGCCCACGCCCGGAATAAGTAAAAAGTTGTCGGGAACAATTTTGCGAATATCCGTCAACATTTCGGCTTGCGTTGCACCGACAACATACATCATCTTGGAAGCATCGCCCCATTGTTTGGAAGTCTCCAACACCGTTTCAAACAGGTATTTATGGTTATATTTGAGCAACTGAAAATTGGAAGCCCCTTTGTTGGAAGTGAGAGCAAGCAGTATCACCCATTTATTTTCAAAGTCCAAAAAAGGTTTTACGCTGTCTTCGCCCATATACGGCGCAACCGTTACCGCATCGAAATTGTGATTTTCGTTTTGCTGTCCGAAGAAAGAAATGGCATATTGCGTAGAAGTATTGCCAATATCGCCGCGTTTGGCGTCGGCAATCAGAAACACGTTTTGCTGTTTGGAACGAATGTAAGCTACTGTTTTTTCGAGACTTAACAAGCCTTTCCACCCTTGTGTTTCGTAAAATGCCAAATTGGGTTTATAGGCAAGCGTATAAGGCAAAGTTGCGTCAACAATGGCTTTATTAAATTCAAAAACAGGATCTTCCAACGATAAAAGATGTTGAGGGATTTTTTTCAAATCGGTATCCAAACCTACGCAGAGGAAACTTTTCTTTTTCTCTATTACTTCAATTAATTGACTTCTGTTCATTGTATGCTTATTTATTTAACCTTGTCGTTTGCACTCCAAACCGAAAATTTTCTGTGCAAAGATACATAAAAGTCCTCAAATACACACCGACAAACCATCGATTTTCTTCCTTTTGATTTTTGTTTTTTCCGCAGATGCAAGAGCGGATTAAAGATGTTTTTTTGCGAAGTTCAACATGAAATTTTCTCGAAGAAATAAAAATATTTTTTTGAGTATGAATAGAATAGGTACTTGATGCAAATTTTTGTTTTGAATACTGCTTTTTTGTCTCAAAAAAGATGTACTTTTGCAGGGTTGAAAATTGTTTAGTATAAAGTAGTCAATATGCAGGAATTAAAACTGTTAACTTTGGAGGTAGAAAATCAAATCTTGCAATTGGCGGAAAAATACAGACAGTTGCAAGACGAAAATAAATCTTTAAGGCAGAAAAATAAAGAGTTAAAAGGAATAGTTAATATATTGGAGAGCAAAATAAAAATACAGCGGGAAGAGCTTGCTAAATATAAACTGACCGCAATGTTGAATAATAACGGCGACAATGCGGAAGTTAAACAGAAAATAAATCAATTGGTACGTGAAATTGACAAGTGTATTAAATTATTAAACGAATAAAAATGGCTGACGAAAAAAAATCGATAACATTATATGTGGCACAACAGCCTTTTAGATTGTCTATTTCAGCCGGTGAGGAAGAATTGTATCATAAAGCCGAGAAAAGAATACGGGACTATACGCAAACCTTGGCTGAAAAAAACAACATACACGACAAATTTACCCAATTGGGATACGCGGTTATCAACTTTGCCTTAAACGAAACAGTATTGGCAGAAAAACAAAAATTTGTGGATACTGATTTGAAAAATAACTTAAAAAAAATACAGGAAGTCATTAAGGAAGTTTTAAACAAAACAAATTAGATGACAAAAACGTTCTTTATATAGGATTTATCCCGCACAAGACCAATATCGTTTGTTAAACTCAACAGTAACAAACTAATATAGTCGACTCGCGATTAACAAAGGAGGTCGGAATCCGTACGGAGGCTTACGCCCACCGAAACCTTGACGAATGGCGGCGCCTATAAACCTACTAAATAGGAGTTTACGTAGACCACATTGGCTTGTCGGGATTTTTTATTATTTTGACAGTAAACAATAATGTAATAACAAACAATAATTAATAATAAAATTGATGAATACAGTACCAATAATAATAACAGCAATCATTGGAATTGCCGCAGGTATTTTGATCGCCTACACGCTGATTCGTGCAACGATCAGCAAAAAAAGCGAACAAATACTCAAAGAAGCAAACGAAGAAGCCGAACTGATTAAAAAAGAGCGGATTTTACAGGCAAAAGAGAAATTTTTTCAGCTGAAAAGCGAACACGAAAAAATGATTGCCGAAAAAAACAAAAACATCGCCGCTACCGAAAATCGCTTGAAACAAAAAGAGATGTCTCATTCTCAAAAACAGGAAGCGCTGCAACGGAAACAAAACGAAATAAATCAATTGCAGCTGTCTTTAAACCTGCAATTGGAGGCAACGCAAAAGAAACAAGCCGAATTGGACAAATCGTACAAACAAATACAGGCAACGTTGGAAAACCTTTCGGGACTGTCGGTGGAAGAAGCAAAAAAAGAGTTGGTCAAGACCTTGAAAGAAGAAGCACAAGCCGATGCAATGTCTTTGGTGAAAGATATTGTGGACGAAGCCAAAGTTTCTGCCAATCTGGAAGCAAAGAAAATCTTGATAAAAACCATTCAGCGTACCGCCGTTGAACATACGCACGAAAATTCGGTATCGGTGTTTAATATCGACAACGAGGAAATAAAAGGAAGGATTATCGGACGGGAAGGAAGAAATATCCGCACGCTGGAATCGATGACCGGCGTAGACATTATCATTGATGATTCTCCCGACGCCATTATTTTATCGAGTTTCGATCCGGTACGCCGCGAAGTCGCTCGCTTGTCGCTCAGCAAATTGGTAACAGACGGACGTATTCACCCTGCCCGCATAGAAGAAATTGTAACCAAAACAAAACGCCAGATAGAACAGGAGATTGTCGAAGTGGGAAAACGAACAACTATCGATTTGGGCATACATGGCATGCATCACGAGTTGATTCGTCTGGTGGGAAAGATGAAATACCGTTCTTCCTACGGACAAAACCTGTTGCAACATTCCAAAGAAGTGGCTGTCCTCTCGTCAACCATGGCGGCAGAACTCGGATTGAATGCTAAATTGGCAAAACGTGCCGGATTGTTGCACGACATAGGAAAAGTCCCCGACAACGAACCCGACCTTCCACATGCCGAATTAGGGGCTTCGCTGGCAGAGAAATTTAAAGAAAAACCGGAAATTGTAAATGCTATTGCGGCTCACCACGACGAAGCAGAGATGTTGTATCTGATAGCTCCCATCATTCAAGCGTGTGACGCCATTTCGGGGGCGCGTCCGGGTGCTCGCCGCGAAGTGGCGGAAGCCTACACCAAACGGTTGAAAGACTTGGAAGAATTGGCACTTTCGTATCCGGGAGTGGTGAAAACCTATGCTATCCAGGCAGGAAGAGAATTGCGGGTGATAGTGGGAGCCGATAAACTTACCGACGAACAAACCAACCAGCTTTCGTTCGATTTGTCGAAAAAAATACAAAACGAAATGACGTATCCGGGGCAAATCAAAATAACCGTTGTCCGCGAAACACGAGCAATCAATTATGCGAAATAGAGAATAATTGTCAATTACGCTTTGACGAAACGAAAGAGCGTAATCACAGCTCAGGCAAAACCACAGGCTGTTCTTCAAAAGAGGAACAGCCTGTGGTTTTTTAAAATATTTTCCCGCTTGCTAAATTCCCGCTCACACAACTTCTGGGGTAGGTTTGGTGCGATTTTTTGTAATATTTCCCCTCTTCCGGCAAAATATTTTTTCCAAAAAATGAATTTCGTACTCTTTTCTTGTTTACTTTTGCAAAAAACTAATATTGTTATGAAAAAACGAGGAATATTATTTTTGACAGTGTTGTTTTCCGCTGTCTCGTCAATTGCTCAAACAGAAAATATCGGCGCAAGGGGCAGTGGCATGGGCAAT
>JAIRTU010000146.1 GCA_031254735.1 Bacteroidales bacterium
GTTTGTATGGGAACAGCATGTTATGTGCGTGGTGCAGAGAAAGTATTAGACGAGTTTAAACGTCTGTTAAATATCAATGTCGGCGAAACCACTCCCGACGGAAAATTCTCTCTGACGGCATTGCGTTGCATAGGTGCATGCGGATTGGCTCCGGTTATCACCGTTGGCGAGCAGGTGTACGGACGCTTAGCCCCCGATGATGTAAAAGGGATTTTAGACCAGTACAAAGGTTGATTATCCTGTTTTTCAGAACTTTACAAGGCTGAGCAAATGAAATGTTCAGCCTTTTTATCGGTACAACCAACCTGCGGTTGCGGAAGGCAGGACAAAAACAGTGATTAGTGATAAACGGTCAATTGTTAATGACTTTGACGTTTCATCTGTGCATTCTTATTGTCTGAACAGTGATTTTTGTGATTAGTATGATTAAAACCTCCACAAAGTTTTTTGTGTTGTATTATCCGCCGGTTTCTGTTGAGAGGTATCGTTTGTGGCGAAAAAAGCAAAAACCGAACCCCCGATCTAAATAAAACGAATGAGTTATTTTTTTATTGTGCAAAAAACGGTGAAAATTTTTTTTTGAAAAAATGTATTTCGTATAAAAAAAGTTGCTATCTTGGAGGGTCGAAAATAAAGCGATAATTTTTATAAAGATATGGAGTTAAAAAATTATAACATAGCGATTTGTAACCTGAAGCATATTTTTGCTTTTGTCATGGTTTTTCTGTTTTTCATTCCAAATGCAACCTCTTCTCCTCAAATGGAAGAGGAAAAAGAGGCTTCGGATTTAGATGTAGGGAAAATGATTATTGAACATGTCGGAAATTCGTACGAATGGCATATTGCAACGGTTAAAAACAAGCATATTTCCATTTATCTTCCTGTTATACTGATAGATAATGATGGTTTTCATGTTTTTTCGTCCAAAAAATTTCATCATGGACACGATGCCTATATGGGTTATGCCATTTGTCAGGAAAAAGGAGGGAAGAGAGGAAGAATAGTAAAAGTAGATAATGCGGGAAATATCGACTATGAGGCTTCCTTTCTTGACATTTCTATCACCAAAAACGTGTTTTCTCTGCTTTTTAGCATTGTGATTTTGTCGATTATCCTTATCTCGGCGGGCAATGCGTACAAAAAAAGAGGCGTGGTTGCCCCCAAAGGCATCGCACGTGTGATAGAACCGGTGGTTTTGTTTGTTCGAGACGACATTGCCCGCTCTGCCATAGGTCCCAAATACGAGCGTTATTTGCCTTATTTGTTGACCATTTTCTTTTTTATCCTGTTCAACAATTTGCTGGGCTTGATACCTTTTTTCCCCGGAGGGGCAAATCTTACAGGAAATATAAGCGTTACGTTGGTGTTGGCGGTGTTTACCTTTGTTATTACCAATGTGAGCGGCAACCGCGATTATTGGAAACATATTGTCAATACGCCGGGCGTTCCGTGGTGGTTGAAGTTCCCGCTTCCATTGATGCCTTTGGTAGAGATTGTGGGCGTGTTTAGCAAACCTATCGTCTTGATGATTCGTTTGTTTGCCAATATTACGGCAGGGCATATTATCTGTCTCGGCTTTATTTCTTTGATATTTATCTTGGGACAAACAAGCCTTGCGATAGGATATGGCGTTTCGATTGTATCTGTTTTTTTCTATATATTTATGTCTGTTTTAGAGTTGTTGGTTGCTTTTATTCAAGCATTTGTATTCACTCTTTTGTCGGCGATTTATATAGGAATGGCAATAGAAGAACATCATCACAGCAATCACGAAGCAGAACATTCAATCAGTAATGTAAAATAGTATGAAGAAAAATATGTTTGTTTTTGGCTCATCGTTACTGTCCGCTTCGATAATCGGGCAGACAAACGCTCTGAAAAACAGAGATAAACATATTATTGAAAATTTTTGAAGCAAAAATAAAGTAAAATAAAAATAAGTATTAAATTAATTAAAAAATTAAACGTATGGCATTAACAACCATTTTATTAGAAGGAGTTGCACAGTTAGGTGCAGGTATCGGAGCAGGTATAGCAGCAGTAGGAGCAGGTATTGGCATTGGCAACATTGGCAAATCGGCATTGGAATCTATTGCTCGTCAACCGGAAGCAAGTAGTGATATTCGTACAAGTATGATTATTGCGGCTGCACTTATCGAAGGTGTTGCATTGTTTGCTGTGGTAGTTTGTTTCTTGATTTTGTAATAAATAATCGGAGTCGGAGTATCAATACTTTTCTTGGTACTCCGAACTTCAATTATGTTGTAAAATATCCTTTTGTTGCAATGATGAAAGGACAGTTTATTCATTATAAAAGTAAAGATATATGGAATTAATTAATCCGGATTTAGGACTCATTTTTTGGATGACATTATCTTTTTTGATATTGTTATTCATTTTAAGCAAGTTTGCGTGGAAGCCTGTAATCAAAATGCTCAACAAGCGGGAAGAAAAGATTACCGCAGCCCTCAACGAAGCAAATTTGGCAAGAGAACAAATGAAACAACTTACCGCCGACAACGAACGTCTGCTTTTGCAAGCCAAAGAAGAACGCGACGCCATTTTGAATGAAGCTCGTAAAATAAGTCAGAAAATGTACGACGACATCAAGGCGAAAGCACAGGAAGAAGGACAACGCATTGTGGAAGCGGCAAAAAACGACATCGACGTTGAAAAACAAAAAGCAATTGTTGAAATAAAAAACACCATTGCCGAAATTTCGATTGAAATGGCGGAAAAAATTCTTCAACACGAACTTTCCGATAAGGAAAAACATCAGGAGTACATCAACAAACGTGTGAACGAAATAACATTTAATTAATATTGTATGAGGAGACCCAGATTAGCCTGTCGATATGCCAAAGCATTTTTCGAGTTTTCTCGGGAAATGAACAAGGTGGAAGAGGTTTACGAAGATATTCGCCTTATTAATCAGGTATTTGTGAGCCATAAAGAACTCCGAACCACTATTTGCAGCCCGATTATCAAATACGATAAAAAGATTGCTATCATGGAAACAATATTCAAGCCGCGAATCAACAGTGTCGCTTTGCAATATCTGACATTAGTCCTCAAAAAAGGACGCGAATGCGATATTGACCTTATTTGTCATGAGTATGAGAAACTCTATAAAAAATCGAAAAACATTGTAAC
This sequence comes from Bacteroidales bacterium, assembly GCA_031254735.1. The sequence goes on from JAIRTU010000146.1 coordinate 3,154, forward strand.
ACTGTACATTCAAAGTGTGGAAAGTTTGCAAAAAGAATTGGTGGAGACAATAAGGCAAAAGATCAAAGATTATCTTGGAAAAGAAATAGATACGGTTGAACAAATCAATCCGAAACTTATTGGCGGCATTCGTTTGCAGTTTAACGATTATCTCTTGGACGCAAGTGTGCAGGGTTATATCAGCCGACTTCGCAAAGAATTGGTAGATAAAAGTTATGAAGTTAATTTTTAATCCGACATGTGCTTAACAGTATTATTTTCATGAAAATAAACTGAATGAAAAAAATGAAACAGGCTCAAAATTACGCATTAGATGATCCTCAAAGGACATTGATTCACAAGGAGATTATTTTGGAAAAATCTTTTCTGAAAAAATTATATGCCGAGTGGTATCATTGTTTTATGGAAAAATCTCAAACAATCGAAGGAGATTATCTGGAAATTGGTTCGGGCGGAGGATTTTTGAAAGAGGTCTTTCCAAATGTCATTACTTCTGATGTTTTGGATTTGGATACCGTAGATATGACCTGCAATGCACAACAGTTACCCTTTAATAATGAGTCTCTTGCGGCAATTATGATGCTTAATGTATTTCATCATATTCCAAAGCCGCATCAATTTTTGGAAGAAGCGCAACGCACACTTGTTCCGAACGGAAAGATAATTATGATCGAGCCGGCAAATACTCCTTTTGCAAAATTTGTTTACACTCATTTTCATCACGAAGATTTTGATCCGAATGGAGAAATGGAGATAGCCGAAGGGAAACCATTAAGTTGTTCCAATCAAGCATTGCCTTATATCTATTTCAAAAGAGAAAAAGAGGCATTTGTTCATAACTTTCCATTGTTGGAAATTGTTCATCTTGACTGTCATACTCCTTTTGCGTATTTGTTGAGTGGAGGACTTTCCAAACCTTCGATGTTACCGGGGTTTTTATATGGATTCACCCGAAATGTTGAAAAACTGTTTTCTCCTCTCAATGAATTATTAGGGTTGTTTTATATGATTGAGATTGAGAAAAAAAGCGAACAGGATATTAATTAACAACAAAGAAAAACAAATACATACTGCCATGACGGATATAATGAGACTTGATAAAATCGAAGGAAAAATATGGGTATTACGCAATCAACATGTATTATTGGATAGCGATGTGGCGGAATTGTACGGAGTGGAGACAAAACGAATTAATAAAGCGGTAAAAAATAATCCCGATAAATTTCCCGAAGGATATATTTTTGAATTAACCAAAAGAGAAAAAGCAGAGGTGGTGGAAAATTTCCACTACCTTGAAAACATCAAGTTTTCCCCAAAATCCTTTACCGAAAAGCGAGCAGAATATTAATTGACAACAAAGAAAACAAATACATACAGCCATGACGGATACAATGAGACTTGATAAAATTGAAGGAAAAATATTGGAAATACGCAATCAACATGTATTGTTGGATAGCGATGTGGCGGAATTGTACGGAGTGGAGACGCGAGAAATTAATCAAGCGGTAAAAAATAATCCCGATAAATTTCCCGAAGGATACATTATGGAAACGACAAAAGATGAAAAACAGGAACTGATCAAAAATTTTGATCGGTTCGATCGATTGAAACATTCTACTGCTTTTCCAAGTGCGTTTACCGAAAAAGGATTATACATGTTGGCAACCATTCTCAAAAGTCCGAAAGCTACACAGACCACTATTGCCATAGTAGAAACATTTACAAAGATACGAGAACTTACTCGCACCGTCAATGCGATGGTGCAAGAATCCAATAAGGAAAAACAAAAATCTTTGATGAAACGCAGCGGCGAGATAATTGGAGATATTTTGGATAACGATTTGGAAATTACAGATACAGAAACAAGTATTGAAGTAAACTTTGCCATGCTGAAAATAAAACATACGACAAAACGCAAAAAAAATAAAGAAAATTAAATATAAATATCATGAAAGAAATAAAACCGTCGGAAATTTCTGCCATAATCCGCGAACAGTTAGCCGGATTTACAGATAAAGAAAAATTAGAAGAAACAGGAGTCATTTTAGAGGTAGGAGATGGTATTGCTCGTGTATATGGACTTACCAATGCCCAATCGGGAGAGTTGATACATTTTGAGAAAGATAATATTTACGGCATCGTGTTAAATCTCGAAGACGACAACGTAGGAATTGTGCTGTTGGGAGAGGCAAGAGATTTGAAAGAAGGCGATACCTGCAAACGTACGCGGGAAATTGCTTCTATCGATGTGAGTGAGCAAATGCTTGGTCGTGTTATCAACACCTTGGGCGAACCCATAGACGGAAAAGGTCCCATAGAGGGAGAGAAATTTCCTCTGCCTTTAGAGCGTAAAGCTCCCGGTGTTATCTTCCGTCAGCCGGTAAAAGAACCGCTTCAAACAGGTATCAAAGCCATAGATGCGATGATTCCGATTGGCAGAGGACAGCGCGAGCTGATTATCGGCGACCGCCAATTGGGAAAAACCGCTATCGCCATAGATACCATTATCAACCAAAAAGAATTTTACGACAAAGGAGAACCTGTATATTGTATTTATGTTGCCATAGGACAAAAAGGGTCTACCATTGCCAACATTGTTAAGACCTTAACCGATTACGGTGCAATGTCTTACACTGTTATTGTTGCGGCAACAGCCTCCGACCCTGCGGCAATGCAGTTTTATGCTCCGTTTGCGGGAGCTACTATCGGGGAATATTTTCGCGATACGGGTCGTGCGGCATTGATAGTGTATGACGATTTGTCAAAACAGGCGGTTGCTTATCGAGAAGTTTCGTTATTGCTTCGCCGTCCGCCGGGACGAGAAGCTTATCCGGGAGATATTTTCTATCTGCATTCTCGTTTGTTGGAAAGAGCGGCAAAAATTATCGAAGCCGACGAGATTGCACGAGAGATGAACGATTTGCCGCAAGTGTTGAAGCCCATAGTAAAAGGAGGAGGTTCGCTGACTGCCCTTCCGCTTATCGAAACGCAAGCAGGCGACGTTTCCGCTTATATTCCCACCAATGTGATTTCTATTACCGACGGACAAATATTTTTGGAAGGAAACCTGTTTAATGCCGGTATTCGTCCCGCTATCAACGTAGGAATTTCGGTGTCGCGTGTGGGTGGAAATGCTCAAATTAAATCGATGAAGAAAGTAGCCGGTACGTTGAAATTGGATCAGGCACAGTATACCGAATTGCAGGCTTTTGCCAAATTTGGTTCAGACATCGATGCTGCCACACAAGCCGTATTGGACAAGGGCGCCCGAAATGTTGAAATATTGAAACAACCGCAATATACGCCCTTTAAAGTGGAATATCAAATTGCCGTTATTTATTGTGGAACAAAAGGATTTTTGCAGAAAGTTCCCATTCGCAGCATTGCCGACTTTGAAGCGGAATATCTGTTGCATTTGTCGGAAAAATATGCCGATATTCTGACAGAATTGAAAAACGGTGTGTTTGACGATCGGATTGCCGAGGTTTTGGAAAATGTATGTAAAGAAATTGCTCGTAAATACGAAGTAAAAGCGTAACAGATTATGGCAAATTTAAAAGAGATACGTATTCGTATAGCATCGGTACAGTCAACGCAGAAGATTACCGGCGCCATGAAAATGGTGTCTGCCGCCAAATTGCGACGCGCCCAGACAGCCATTCAAAAACTTCGTCCTTTTTCCAATAAATTGAACGAAATATTGGGACATATCACAACCGAAGACAGCGGCGAAAACAACCCTCTGGCAGAAGTTCGCCCCGTGAATAAAATGATTATCGTTCTCATTGCTTCCAACAAAGGATTGTGCGGCAGTTTCAACAATGCGGTTATCAAAGAGGCAGAAGCCCTGAAAAACAAATACATGGCTTTGCATAGCAATGGAAAAGTAGAGTTTATCGGAATTGGAAAGCGGGTAAGTGATTATCTTCGTTCGCGAAAATATTCGGTGCTGGGGTTTTATGATGATTTCACGGTAAATACTTCTTTTGAAGAAGTGGCGGCGTTGAGCAATGAGTTGATGAACAAATTCCTCAAAAAAGAAGCAGATAAAGTGGTGATTGTGTATAATGAATTTAAAAATGCGGCAACACAGCTGCTGATAGCCGACCAATATCTTCCGTTGAAAGCTGTTGAAACACAACAGAAAACCGAATTGCAAAACATTGATTACATCTTTGAGCCGGAAAAAGCGGAATTGTACAAAATGCTCATTCCCAAAACAATGCACACAAAGCTGTACAAAGCTGTTTTGGATTCGGTGGCTTCCGAACACGGAGCGCGTATGACCGCCATGCACAAAGCTACCGAAAATGCCGATGAACTTATCAAACAACTCAACCTTACGTACAACAAAGTTCGTCAATCGTCTATTACAAACGAAATTATTGAAATTGTGAGCGGTTCGGAAGCATTAAACAACTAAGTAAGATTTTAAAATATTATTATCGAATTTTCCCGATTCCGTTGGAAA
>JAIRTU010000264.1 GCA_031254735.1 Bacteroidales bacterium
ACGCTTTTGTATTACGCCGAATTGCAGGTTCAAGACAAGGCGATGAACTTATCCATTGCCGAAACAATGGATAACGCACAGCTTATCAACGAAGAAGAAGAAAGATACAACAGGGTGAATGTACAGGATATTTTTGAGGCAAGTCAAAAAGTGCTGAACGAAGCCTCCTGTTCCACTTTGTACTACAAGGCAAAGAAATAAATTTCGCATAAGAGAACCATGAAATTCTTTTTGGATTAATTCTCTAAAAGCATGAAACATTTTCAATCGGCTTTGCGTTATCACTTAAAGGAGTCAACTAATACTGTTTAAAATAAATTTAAATGAAAAAAATATGTTTCGTTGCGTTGCTGTTCTTTTTCGCAAAGAATGTTTCGGCACAATCGCCCTGTTTAGACGCCATTGTAACCGTGCAGGGAGATACCATAGTGGGTATGCTTGTTTCAAAGACCGACACTTCGTATGCCATAGATAATTACAATTTAATACTTGCTTTTCACAAAGATTTGGTGCAGGAGTATATCCCTTGCTTCAAAGAGGCGACTCGCTCCGATTTGGCAAGACTGAAAAATTTGGATTATCTCACGGAAAAAGATTTGTTGATCAACACGCCGGGTTACTATCTTCGTAAAGCGTCTCGCAGTTTTTATCTGGGACTTTCGATGGATCTTGTCGGAGGGATTACAATGGGTATCGCTCTTGCCAACAGCAACCCCAACAAAACAACACAGAAATGGGCTACTTTCGCGGCGGGAACTACTATTTTTGCGGGCGGCATATTTTTCTTGCTTCGCAGTTTTTATTATGTGGACAAAGCCGGTAAAATATTGGACTTGGAACGTTCGTCCATCTACCTTGAACCAACCAAAGACGGACGAATTGAACTGCGATGGAATTTTTAAGCCAAAACCGATTGCCCGATCTTTATAAAACGAATGAGGAGACGGTTTTATTGTGCATATTTTGCAATAACGTGAAAATAAGATAATTACAATATGTCCGTTTTGAAATAATGAATAGCGGATAATAACGCTGCAAAAGAACGACAACGTAATTCGTAATTAAAAGAAAGTCCAAAGCTATCTGTAAAGCAAAAAACCCACCGAGATATTGACAACGTCTTGATAATTTTTTGAGCCGGAGACCAGAGGTTTGACAGCTTTTCGGTAGGAGACGTCTAAGGTGATCAGCGAAACGTCGATGCCCACGCCGACAATGACGTCCATATTGTTTTTGCGGAACGTGTTTTTGTTCACCTCCAAAATATTCTCCGACACCCTCACCAAGCCCCGATACTGGATGCCAGCCATTACCCGAACAAACGTAGACTTGCCAACCGCATGACGATAACCCGCCAAAAAAGGAATGTTTATCTGTCCGAGTTCAACATCAGAAGACAGGGTGTCGAACGAAAGGATTGTTTTATTGACATAATACGTAACGCCTGTCTGCCCGAAGAAGTCCGCACCCACCCTCACGCAAGCACCCGCTTCAAAATTGAACGACCTGCTCATTGTGAAATTATCCGCCAAAGGCTTTTTGTTGAGCGGAGCATCCAAGCCGAACTGTATGCCGACTTGCACCAAATTTTGTCCGTAAACAAAAGAAAAAGCAAGGATACAGCCTGTGAGAACAATGATTTTTTTCATGCCGGATTGTTTAAATGTAAAAAATTATTCTTCTTCCCCAAATAAAGTCATTTGTATGCCGGGGTCTTCTTTATCGTCCCAGACGATGGTGTCGTTATCGTTCGGCACTTGTGCGAGGATGTGTTTTTCCTGTGTGTCTTCCGATTGCATTTCGGCTTCCGGTTCTTCGTATGGAAGCGGTTCCAACTCTTTGATGGCAGTAATATTATCTATCCCCAAATTCTTCCCGCGAGCTTTTATCCGCATCACCTCCACAAAATCGGCGGGCGAAATAAGGGTAGAATGTTTGTTCTTATCTTTATCGGTGCAGGTTATTTCTATTTGCGGAAGATAATTCACACTCAAAGATACGAGATCCTGTTTTTGGTCTTTGTCGATAAAGTCAACGCGCTTGTTGCTTATTTCGGGAATGGCACGCTTGATAAAGTGTTTCTTTTTGACATTATCTTTATAAATGACCGTAAAAGGCTTGTTTGGATTGTATTTCTCTACCCACAACAGGTTATCGTCGAAGTGTGTAGCAGAGTCGAAACCGGTAATTTTGTAATATCCGTCTTGATAATACGCAATAATTTTGTCGTCGCCGGAGAATTTCCCCAGCAAAAATCCGCGTTCTTCGGTGTTGAGGCGGGTAATGCTCTTGTCGAACCATACCGACAGGGCGCTGAGCGTAGACGTCCCTTTTTGAACCAATGTAATGTTTTTCACAGGGTTTTTACTCAAAATATTTCCTCTGGAATTTCTTCCTTTAATAGCCAACTCGCTAAAATCGAAATCGAAGACCGCCTTTTTTAATTTCGGTTTGGGTTTCAGTGCAACCTTTACAATTTCGGCTTCTCCGTTTTTGTTGGCGGTGAAATACAGCACTTTCGAGTCTTTTTCTCCCTGTGTCAAATCGTAATCTTTGCCTCTTGTGATGCCGCCGACGGCAAAACGTTTCACAAAAGCAGCCCCATTTTTGCCGTGCGAATACGCCATATTGTAAATGGTGCGGTCGTCGTTGCGGCAAAACACGTCGGCGTGAATAATGTCTTTTCCCACAAATTGTTTATCGTTCACTTTTGTTACCAAAAATGTCCCATTGGCTTTAAAAACAATTATTTCGTCTATATCCGAACAGTCGCACACGTATTCGTTTTTTTTCAGGCTTGTGCCGATAAAGCCGTTTTCCCGATCGACATACAGCTTTTGGTTGGCGACCGCCACATTAGAAACGGTGATGGTGTCGAAGTTGCGAATTTCGGTTTTGCGTTCTTTGCCCGCACCGTATTTTTTCTTTATCTGTTTAAAATAATGAATGGTATAATCTATCAGATGAGCCAGATGATTATTCACCTCTTCCATATTGACTTCAATATCCTGAATTTGCTCATCGGCTTTTTTAATGTCGAACTTCGATATTTTCCGCACCGGTTTTTCGGTCAGTTTCAATACGTCTTCTCGCAAAATCTCTCGTTTGAAATGTGTACGATACGGATCGAAAGCTCGTTCTATCGCATCGATTTGCGACTCGAAACTCTCCCGGTCTTTTTCAAGTTCTTTATATATTCTTTTTTCAAAAAATATTTTTTCCAGCGAAATCCAGTGCCAATCTTCTCTCAACTCTTCGAGCAGTATTTCAAGTTCTCGTTTGAGCAACTCCATGGTATTGTGCGTGTTTTCTCGAAGGATATATTTCACGTCCACAAACACAGGTTTATCGTTTTTCACCACGCAGGCATTGGGAGAAATAGACTTTTGGCAGTCGGTAAAGGCGTACAAAGCGTCTATTGTCTGGTCGGGAGAGGTGTTGGGCGACAAACTCAACACTATTTCGGCATGTTCGGCGGTTTTGTCGAAGATTTTACGAAGGTTAAGTCTTCCTTTTTCCGTGGCTTTGGTGATGCTTTCTATCAACGATTGAGTGGTGGTTTCAAACGGAATTTCGGTGATGGTAAGTGTTTTTTTGTCTGTTTGAATAATTTTTGCCCGCACGCGAATTTTCCCGCCTCGCTGACCGTCGTTGTAATTGCTCACATCGATATATCCTGCCGTTGGAAAGTCGGGATACAGCACAAAATCTTTATTTTCCAAAATGGCAATGGAAGCGTCTATCAGTTCCACAAAATTGTGCGGCATCACTTTGGACGAAAGTCCAACGCCTATGCCTTCCACTCCCTGAGCGAGCAAAAGCGGAAATTTCACGGGAAGACAAATAGGTTCTTTATTTCTGCCGTCGTAAGAATATTTCCAGCGGGTAGTTTTGGGATTAAAAACCACGTCCAACGCAAACTTCGACAGGCGGGCTTCGATATAACGCGGTGCTGCGGCACTGTCGCCGGTGAGGACGTTCCCCCAGTTCCCCTGACAATCGATCAAAAGCTCTTTTTGACCAATATTTACCAAAGCATCGCCGATAGAAGCATCGCCGTGAGGGTGATATTTCATGGTGTTACCGATGATATTGGCTACTTTGTTGTACCGTCCGTCTTCTATTTCTCTCATCGAATGAAGAATGCGCCTTTGCACGGGCTTCAATCCATCGTAAATATCGGGAACGGCTCTATCCAAATTCACATACGAAGCGTAATCTAAAAACCAGTCTTCAAACATGGCATGCACATGCAACACCTTTTGAAGATCGCCTGTGTTTTGAGATTCTTCACTTGGATTTTGGTTTTTGT
>JAIRTU010000273.1 GCA_031254735.1 Bacteroidales bacterium
GACAATATCCCGATTGGGCGGCGTAACGCCTTTGTAATACGACAAACCTCCCGCAAAATTTCCTGTCATCATATCCAAATAACCGTCATTGTTCAAATCGCCAACGGCAACAGAACTCCTTATTCCCTCTCTGACAGGATAGGCTTTGTTGTCGGAAACAAAAAACAGTTTCTCCAATTCCACATCAAATGTTCCGGTTGGGTTATTGTCGATATTTTTATAATAAGCAACATCTCCTTTTTCCGAAGCAATAAACAAACGAGTTTCGCCGGCGTCTGTCCGAAAAAAACAGGGCGTTGCATAGCCAAAATACGACACATCAAAATCGCGAACATTTATCTTGCCCAACGTGTCGGTTTGGTGCGAAAACACAGGCGACGAAGTCGTGCCTTTGTTTTTATAAAAAGACGTCGTGCCTCTTCTTCCGCCGACAATCAGATCGAGCAAACCGTCTTTGTCTAAATCGAAAAGTTGAGGTGCGGCATATTCAAACACCGATAAAGACAGATAATTGAAAACAGGATTGGCAAAGGTGGTTGTATCTTCCGAAGGAGAATTGTTTTCCAGATAAATTAAATTGTCGGTTGCCGTTCCCAACACAATATCCGGTTTTCCATCGCCATTCAAATCGCCTGCCGAAGGCAGCAAAGCGGTATATCCCTGTTTCCGAAGTCCTGCCAAATCGTTGGTGATCAGCAGAAATTCGGGTTGCGAAGCCGTTCCGACATTTTTAAAGAAAGCAAGAGAAGCCGAATAAAAACAGCTGATAGAATATCCGTTGAAGCGGGTGCTGTCGTAATATCCGTAATTTCCCACCAATAAATCCAACAAGCCGTCGCCGTCCATGTCAACCAAAACAGGATACGATCCCGAACCGAAATCAAGCATGTCTTCCTGCAAAAACGATTTGGTCTGCAAAGAAAAATAGGCTCGATCAGACGTTCCGACATTTTTATACAACCAAACACTTTCTTTGTTTTCCGACTTTGTCAGTCCGCCCAAAGGAGATACCAGCAAGTCGTTAAGTCCGTCGTCGTCCACGTCCAACAACATCGGGCAGGGCATGGAATACAGCCGCACGGGAATATCGTATGAGGGAAACAAACTGTCTTTTGCCACAATAAAAGCCTCCTGTGCCGACCCGCCGTTGGTGAGCAGCGTCAGGGTGGGATAGTCCATATCGCCCAAGAGCAAATCGGGCAAGCCGTTGTTGTTTTCGTCAAACGCCAACATGGTAGAACCTGTATGGCGGTGCGATTTGAGACGTTCTTCCGCACAGGTGTCGTTGAGCGTAATGGCGTTGTATTCTCCGCTTTCCGAAAACCGTCCCCAACACCAATCGTTTATCTCAAATTCTAAATGTTCCAAGTTTCCATATTTCTCCATAGAGATATGTTGATGGTAATGCACATATTTTCCCAACGAATAAAAAACCAATATATCCAAGTCGCCATCGCCGTCCATGTCTTTGATTACCATGTAATCGTTGGGGGCGCAAAAAAGGTTTATCGCCTGCTTTCCGGGAGAATATACCGATTTCAGCAGATTGTCGAACAGCGTAAATTTCAATTCCGTATCCGAACTGTTTTTAAAGACTTTTATTCCCGCCAAACCGTAGGTAAAAATATCTTCTTTGCCGTCGCCGTTGAAGTCGATCAGTTGCATAAATCCTTTCAATTCGGGGAAATGATGAGCGTATTGAGGAGCGTATTCATACATTCCGTTTCCTGTTTTCAGAAAAGGAAGAATACGGTTTCCGTGTGCATCGAAAGCAATTAAATCTTTTTCTCCGTCAAAATTACAGTCTGTTCGGGCAAACTGCATGCTGTTCATACCGCCTGTCCAGGGATATTTCAACGGCGTATTTTCCGCACGAACACCTACGGAAACATCTTTTTCAAAACCGTAGTCGTGCAGTTGCTGAGCCGATAACAAACCACCGCTCAAAAGCAGAAAAACAACGAATATATAATGCCGATTTTTCATTTGCAATTTTTGTCCAAAGTTAAATAAAATATGTTTCCGAACCGTAATTTTTTTCATTTTTTTTTGAAAATCGGATCGTGAGCTGCGCAAAACGAGATACGATAAAGCAAGGGATATTTTTGGCATGAAAATTTTTTTTAAATTTCAGGGCTTTGTCCACAATAAACCCGCCTACTCGTTCGTCTTATCTAAATCGGGGGATCGGTTTTTTGACCGCAACGCCGCTTTACCGCTGCCAATGACGGTTTTTCGTTACATATTTCGCCAAAAAAATATCTTTCTCGTTCGACTTAGTCTCTGCCTTGAGCCAAACCGCAAGTTGTAGGCAGTGTTAATATGCTTCTCCCTGAAACCACTTAAATATTTTATTTTTCCATTCAAGCCTAATAACAATTCCGTCACGTATTATTAAGTTTTTTGACTTTGAAAAATTTAATATCGCATTGTCAATCTGTTTTCCATACATAAACGCATAATCTCCTTTTGTTATAATACTATTATACTGCTGTTGAATAAAAATTTCTTGTCCGTCAGGATTTGTATATTTTGTTTCGGTCAAAATTTTATAAATTCTACTTTTTCTAATTTCAAAATATTCCTGTTTCGATAATTGATACTTCCCGTCTTGAACAGGTTCAGCATCTATTGTAACAGAATATCCAACTTGTGGCCCGTCAAACTCACTATTTCTTTGAATTTCTAATATTTTACCATTAACAAGTCTTTTTTCTGCTATGTTCAATTTCTGATATCTTAAATCTTTCAAATACCTGTTTGCATCAAGGTCTGAAACAATATTTTCATTAGCAAGTATAAAAAAACGATTATCTGTTCCGTCTATTCGCAAAATCAAAACTCCTTTGTCAATGAAAGCCTCATTACACAATATTTTGTCAACAATCCTATCTATTAGCAAAGATTTTGCTTCTGGAAAATAATCCCATTTTCCGATTTGAACTTGTCCATTTTTTGATAAGATCAATTCCTTATTCTTTTTAAAAATAAGTTTTTGCATTTCAAATTCTTCGTCAATCAAAGCCCAAGGTTTATCAATTAGGATTGAAATTTTGTCAAGACTTGCGCTATATCTCTGCATTTGTTTGACAATGCTTTTAAGATAATATTTCATTTTATTCTGTTTTTGATTTACCATTAACGTTGTTGGTTACGTGTTTCTCACAACATTGCCTACAACGCTTCGGGGCTTGGCGTTCGGGCGGAAAAGTTCGCAGGAACTTTCACGGTTGAACGTCAGCCCGCCTGACGCCAAACCCTTGTTAGTGGCTGTTTTTATTCATTTGTTACTTTCTT